>NZ_JBSFTY010000080.1:0-37103 GCF_053591515.1 Streptomyces sp. NPDC003011 | reverse complement strand
GACCGCCTCGGGGCCCCGGCGCGGGTCCAGGGCCTCCTCCGGCGTGATCGGGCGGTCGAGCAGCGGCAGACCGGCCCGGTGGCGGGAATTCCCGGTCCCGCGCCGCTGTGTGTCCGGCAGGTTTCACCCCGCCCGTTCCTTTTGCCAAGGGTTAACCCGCGCCTCTTGACGGCCGCTTGTCGGCGTTCCCACTATGTTCCTCATCGCGCAACCCATAGTGCATTGCGCAACAGCAGAGGAGCTTGGTCGTGCCCCACGAGGTCCGTGCCGTAGTCGCTGTGAAGAAGGGCGCACCCGTCGAGGTGCAGACGATCGTCGTCCCCGACCCTGGTCCCGGAGAGGTGCTCGTCGCCGTGCAGGCGTGCGGGGTCTGCCACACGGACCTGCACTACCGCGAGGGCGCGATCAACGACGACTTCCCGTTCCTGCTCGGCCATGAGGCGGCCGGCACCGTCGAAGCGGTCGGTGAGGGCGTCACCGGCCTGGGGCCCGGCGACTACGTGGTGCTGGCGTGGCGCGCTCCCTGCGGTTCCTGCCGTTCCTGTCGCCGGGGCCGTCCCTGGTACTGCTTCGACTCCCGCAACGCGGCACAGCCGATGACCCTGCTGGACGGCACCCAGCTCAGCAACGCCCTCGGCATCGGCGCCTTCGCCGAGAAGACCCTGGTCGCGGCGGGCCAGGCGGTGAAGATCGACCCGGCCGCCCGCCCGGAGGCCGCGGGTCTGATCGGCTGCGGGGTGATGGCCGGCTACGGGGCCGCGGTCAACACCGGCCAAGTCGGCCGCGGCGACTCGGTCGCCGTCATCGGATGCGGCGGCGTCGGCAACGCGGCCATCGCGGGCGCCTGCCTCAACGGTGCCATGAAAGTCATCGCGGTCGACATCGACGACAGCAAGCTCGACCAGGCGGAGAGGTTCGGCGCCACACACACCGTCAACTCCCGTGGCACGGACCCGGTCGAGGCGGTCCGCGCCCTCACCGACGGCCACGGCGTGGACATCGCGATCGACGCGGTGGGCCGCCCGGAGACCTTCAAGCAGGCCTTCTACATGCGCGACCACGCGGGCCTGCTGGTCCAGGTCGGTGTGCCCTCCCCCGAGATGAAGGTCGAGCTCCCGCTGATCGACGTGTTCTCGCGCGGCGGCGCCATCAAGCCGTCCTGGTACGGCGACTGCCTGCCCAGCCGCGACTTCCCGTTCCTGATCGACCAGTATCTGTACGGACTGCTGGACCTGAACGCCTTCGTCACCGAGACCATCGCGCTCGACCAGGTCGAGGAGGCCTTCGCCACGATGCACCGGGGCGAGGTGCTCCGCTCGGTGGTGGTCCTGTGAGCGACCGGAGCCACGCCGTACGCGTCGACGGAACCGTCACGCACGCCCACGACGACCCTGTCGACGCGGCGGCCGAACTCTCCGTCCTGACCGGGGCGCCGGTCCTGCTCCACGCCGACGGCCTCGGACTGTGGTCGCACACCCACGGCGAGCGGCCCAGCCCGCTCGCCGTACATCGACCCAGCGTGCCGACCGCCGAGCGTCCCCGGGTGTCCGCCGCATAGCGCCCCCCCGCGCCCACCGCGCAGCGGCCCCACGCCCCGCCGCACCCACGACCTCCACCTCCCCCTGCCATCCCCGTCATCCCGTCCTCCCCGCCACCGCAAGGAGGGGCATGTCCAGCACGCCCGCAACGGGTTCCACGCCCGAGAACCACCCGCGCTCCCCCCGCGTGGTCGTCGTCGGCGCCGGCATCGTCGGCTGTTCGCTGGCCGACGAGCTGACCGCCCGCGGCTGGACCGACGTCACCGTCCTGGAACAGGGCCCGCTGCCCGCCCCCGGCGGCTCCACCTCGCACGCGCCCGGCCTGGTCTTCCGGACCAGCCCGTCCAAGACGCTCACCGAGTTCGCCACGTACACGGTCGAGAAGTTCCTCTCCCTCGAAGTGGACGGCGTCCCCTGCTTCCACCAGGTCGGCGGCCTGGAGCTCGCCACCACTCCCGAGCGCCTCGCCGAACTGCACCGCAGGGCCGGTCACGCCGCCGCCTGGGGTGTCCGCGGCGAGGTCGTCAGCGCCGCCCGCTGCAAGGAACTCTGGCCGCTCCTGGACGAGTCGGTGGTCCTCGGCGGCTTCCACACCCCCGACGACGGCCTGGCCCGCGCCCTGCTCGCCGCCCGCGCGCAGCGAGAACGGGCCACCGCCAGGGGCGCCCGCTTCCTGGCGCGCCACACGGTCACCGGGATCGAGCAGGAGGACGGCAAGGTCACCGCCGTGGTCACCGACCAGGGCGGCTTCCCCGCCGACCACGTCGTCTCGGCCGCCGGTTTCTGGGGCCCGGTCATCGGCCGGATGGCGGGGATCGACGTACCGCTGCAACCGCTCGCCCACCAGTACGCGCGGACCAGGCCCCTCCCCGAACTCCAGGGGCACGCGGTGGAGGCCTCCCGGCCCATCCTCCGCTTCCAGGACCGGGACCTGTACTTCCGCGAGCACACCGACCGCATCGGCATCGGCAGCTACGCCCACCAGCCGATGCCCGTCGACCCGTTCGCGGTGCTGCCCTACGACGAGGCCCGCGCCCGGAACCTGGACATGCCGTCCTCCCTCCCCTTCACCGAGGAGGACTGGGGCCCGAGCTGGGACGACTGCCGCCGGCTGATCCCGGCCCTGCGGGACGCCGAGATCGAGGAGGGCTTCAACGGCGTCTTCTCCTTCACCCCGGACGGCATGCCGGTCCTCGGCGAGTCGCGGCAGCTGCGCGGCTTCTGGCTGGCCGAGGCCGTGTGGGTCACCCACTCCGCCGGCGCCGCCAAGGCCGTCGCCGAGTGGATGGTCGACGGGCGGCCCTCCCTGGACGTGCACGAGTGCGACCTCACGCGCTTCGAGGACGCGCAGCGTTCACCGGCGTACATCCGTGAACGCGGTGCACAGCAGTTCGTCGAGGTGTACGACGTGCTGCATCCGCTCCAGCCGATGGAGCGGCCGCGTCCCCTGCGCGTGAGCCCCTTCTACGCCCGCCAGCAGCAGCTCGGCGCGTACTTCCTGGAAGGCGGCGGCTGGGAGCGCCCGCACTGGTACGAGGCGAACGCCCCGCTCGCCGACGCCCTCGGCCCGCTCCCCGAACGCGACGCCTGGTCGGCCCGCCACTGGTCCCCCGTCGTCGCCGCCGAGGCGAGGGCGACCCGCGAGAAGGTCGCCCTCTACGACATGACCCCGCTGCGGCGCCTGGAGGTCACCGGTCCCGGAGCGCTCGGCTTCCTGGACCGCATGACCACCAACAACCTCCGCAAGAAGCCCGGCGCGGTGACCTACACGCTGCTCCTCGACGAGACCGGCGGCATCCGCTCCGACCTCACCGTCGCCCGTCTCGCCCCCGACCGCTTCCAGGTCGGCGCCAACTCCCCCGCCGACCTCGACCGGCTCGCCCGGTACGCCCCGGACGACGTCCACATCAGGGACATCACCTCCGGCACCTGCTGCGTCGGCGTGTGGGGCCCGCTGGCCCGCGACCTCGTCCAGCCGCTGACCCGCGACGACTTCTCGCACGAGGCCTTCGGCTACTTCCGCGCGAAGGAGACGTACCTGGGCCACGTCCCGGTCACGGCCCTGCGCCTGAGTTACGTCGGCGAGCTCGGCTGGGAGCTGTACACCACCGCCGACCTGGGCCTGCGCCTGTGGGACACGCTGTGGGAGGCCGGCCGGGAACTCGGTGTGATCGCGGCCGGCCGCTCGGCCTTCAACTCCCTGCGCCTGGAGAAGGGCTACCGGGCCTGGGGCACCGACATGACCGACGAGCACACCCCGTACGAGGCGGGCGTCGGCTTCGCGGTCCGCAGGGACAAGGAGTTCGTGGGGCGCGAGGCACTCACCGACACGCCCCCCACCCGCAGGCTCACGCCCCTCCTCCTCGACGACCCCGCCGCCGTGGTCCTCGGCAAGGAGCCGGTCCACGTCGACGGCGCCCCCGCCGGCTACGTGACCAGCGCCGCGTACGGCTACACGCTCGGCCGCTGCGTCGCGTACGCCTGGCTGCCGGCCGGACTCGCCGCCGGCACCGGCGTGCACATCGAGTACTTCGGCGAGAAGGTCCCGGCGACGGTCGCCGAAGAGCCGCTCTTCGACCCGGGGATGACCCGCATCCGCCGTTGACGCCGGCCTGACACGCGCGGCTGACCACTCTCAGGAGGCACGCAATGTCCCCCACCCACGACGTGATCGTCATCGGTCTCGGCGGCATGGGCAGCGCCGCCGCCCACCACCTGTCCGCGCGCGGCGCCCGCGTGCTCGGCCTGGAGAAGTTCGGTCCCGTGCACAACCGGGGCTCCAGCCACGGCGGTTCGCGGATCACCCGGCAGTCCTACTTCGAGGACCCGGCCTACGTCCCGCTGCTGCTGCGCGCCTACGAACTGTACGAGGACCTGGAGCGGGCCACCGGCCGCCAGATCGCGATCCTCCCCGGCGGCGTGATGGTCGGCCGCCCCGGCTCGCGGACCGTCTCCGGCTCGCTGCTCTCCGCCCGCCAGTGGGACCTGCCGCACGAGATGCTGGACGCGAAGGAGATCCGCCGCCGCTTCCCCACGCTCACGCCCAGGGACGACGAGGTGGCGCTGTTCGAGAAGAAGGCCGGGCTGCTGCGACCGGAGAACACCGTCGCCGCGCATCTCCAGCTCGCCACCCGGCAGGGCGCCGACCTGCACTTCGAAGAGCCGATGACCCGCTGGGAGCCGTACCGGGACGGCGTCCGCGTCCACACGGCCGAGGACACCTACACCGCCGCCCAGCTGGTGATCTGCCCGGGCGCGTGGGCGCCGCGGCTGCTCACCGACCTCGGGGTGCCGTTCACCATCGAGCGGCAGGTCATGTACTGGTTCCAGCCCAGGCACGGCGTCGAGCCCTTCCTCCCGGAGAACCACCCGGTCTACATCTGGGAGGACGCGGCCGGCGTCCAGGTCTACGGCTTCCCGTCCATCGACGGCCCCGGCCTCGGCGCCAAGGTCGCCTTCTTCCGCAAGGGGCAGGTCACCACCCCGGAGACCATCGACCGCACGGTCCACGCGGACGAGATCCAGGCGATGGCCGACCACCTGGCCGGCTGCGTCCCGGATCTGCCCGGCACCTTCCTCAAGGCCGCGACCTGCATGTACTCCACCACCCCGGACGAGCACTTCGTCATCGCCCGCCACCCGGCCCACCCCGACGCGGTCACCGTGGCCTGCGGGTTCTCCGGGCACGGCTTCAAGTTCGTGCCCGTCGTCGGCGAGATCCTCGCCGACCTCGCCCTGACCGGCAGCACCGCGCACCCCATCGGCCTGTTCGACCCCGCCCGCCTCGCCGCCGCGCCCGCCTGAGGAGCACGCCCGTGACGACGACCCCCGCCCCCGAGAGCCGGCTCTCCACGGCCCGGCAGATCTCCCCCAGCCTGATCGCCACCCTCCCCGGGCACTACTACACCGACCCGGAGATCTTCCGGCGGGAGCAGCAGCACCTGTTCGAGTCGATGTGGTTCTGCGCGGTCCGCGGCGCCGACCTCGCGAAGCCCGGCGCGTTCCGCACGGTCCAGGTCGGCCGCGAGAACGTCCTCATCACCCGCACCCGCACCGGTGCGCTCCGTGCCTACCTGAACGTCTGCCGGCACCGCGGGGCCCGCCTGTGCAAGGAGGAGGCCGGTGAGATCCGCCGCACCCTCCAGTGCCCGTATCACGCCTGGACGTACGACCTCGACGGCAGGTTGATCGCCGCGCCCAACTTGATCAAGATGCCGGACGTCGACCGGGTCGCGTACGGACTGATCAAGGTGTCCCTGCGCGAATGGCTCGGCTACGCCTGGGTGTGCCTCGCCGACGAGCCGCCGTCCTTCGAGGACACGGTCATGCACGCGGCCGTCGAGCGGCTCGGCGACGTGGCCGCCATCGACCACTACGGGACCCAGGACCTCGCGCTCGGCAAGAGGATCGTCTACGACGTGAAGGCGAACTGGAAGCTGATCGTCGAGAACTTCATGGAGTGCTACCACTGCGCGACGATCCACCCCGAGCTCACCGACGTGCTCCCGGAGTTCGCCGACGGCTACGCGGCCCAGTACTACGTGGGCCACGGCGCTGAGTTCGGCGAGGAGGTCAGGGGCTTCACGGTCGACGGCAGTGAGGGCTTCGCCAGACTGCCCGCGGTCTCCGAGGACCAGGACCGCCGCTACTACGCCATCACGGTGAAGCCGACGGTGTTCATCAACCTCGTACCGGACCATGTGATCCTGCACCGCATGTTCCCGCTGGCCGAGGACCGCACGGTCGTGGAGTGCGACTGGCTGTACGCGCCGGAGGTGGTGGAGTCCGGGGCGGATGTGACGAAGTCGGTGGAGCTGTTCCACCGGGTCAACGAGCAGGACTTCGAGGCCTGCGAACGGACGCAGCCGGCGATGGCGTCGCGGGCCTACCGCAAGGGTGGTGTGCTGGTCCCCAACGAGCACCACATCGGGATCTTCCACGAGTGGCTCGTGAACCTGCTGGGAGGCAGCCATGCCGGACCTGTTCATTGACGGCGCGTGGCGGAGTGCGGTCGACGAGCGCACCCGTGAGATCCGCTGTCCCGCCGACGGTTCCCTGGTGGGGGTCGTCGACGAGGCGGGCGGGAAAGACACGGTGGAGGCGATCGGCGCCGCCCGCCGGGCCTTCGACACGGGCCCGTGGCCCCGGACCTCGCCGGACGAGCGCGGTGACCTGCTGGTGCGGGTCGCCGGCCTGCTGATCCGGGACAAGGACGCGCTGGCCCGCGCGGAGTCCCTGGACACGGGGAAGCGGCTCGTCGAGAGCGCGTACGACATCGACGACATCGCGAACTGCTTCCGCTACTTCGGGCGGCTGGTGGCGAGCGAGACCGGGCGGGTCGTCGACTCCGGGACGGAGGGGGTCGACAGCCGGGTCGTCCACGAACCGGCCGGCGTCTGCGCGCTGATCACCCCGTGGAACTATCCGCTGCTCCAGACGGCCTGGAAGGTCGCCCCGGCGCTCGCGGCGGGCAACACCTTCGTCCTCAAGCCGAGCGAGCTGACCCCGCACACCGCGATCCACCTGATGCGGCTGCTGGTGGAGGCCGGGCTCCCGCCGGGCGTCGCCAACCTGGTCCTCGGTGCCGGCCCGGAGGCGGGCGCCCCGCTGGCCGACCACCCGGACGTCGACCTCGTCTCCTTCACCGGCGGACTGCAGACCGGGCGTGGCCTCATGGCCGCCGCGGCCGGGACCGTGAAGAAGGTCGCGCTCGAACTCGGCGGCAAGAATCCGAACATCGTCTTCGCCGACGCTGACTTCGAGGCGGCCGTCGACATGGCGCTGACCGCCGTGTTCCTGCACTCCGGGCAGGTCTGCTCGGCGGGCGCCCGCCTGCTGGTGGAGGAGTCCCTGCACGACCGGTTCGTCGAGGAGCTCGTCCGCCGGGCCCGGCTGATCCGCCTCGGCGGACCGTTCGACGAGCGGGCCCAGGCCGGAGCCCTGATCTCGGCGGCCCATCGCGCGAAGATCGAGGCGTACGTCGCCAAGGGCCTGGAGGAGGGGGCGGTGCTGCGGTGCGGCGGCGAGCGCCCCTCGGGACCCGGTCTCGACGAGGGCTTCTACTACCTGCCCACCGTGCTGGACGAGTGCTCCGCGGGGATGTCGGTGGTCCAGGACGAGTCCTTCGGCCCGGTGCTCACCGTGGAGCGTTTCACCAGCGAGGACGAGGTGGTACGGCTCGCCAACGACACCGTCTACGGTCTGGCCGGTGCCGTGTGGACGAGCGACGAGGCCAGGGCGGCCCGGGTCGCGGGCCGGCTGCGGCTCGGCACGGTGTGGATCAACGACTACCACCCCTATGTGCCGCAGGCGGAGTGGGGCGGCTTCAAGCAGTCCGGCTTCGGGCGCGAGCTCGGACCGGCCGGACTCGCCGAGTACCGCGAGACGAAGCACATCTGGCGCAACACGGCCCCGGCGCCGCAGGGGTGGTTCTCCTGAAACCCCTGGGTAGAACCCACCCGTAACAGGGTGCACATCATCCCCGGGTACAACCACCCTCACCGAACCGCGGCACCCGCGCCGAGCCGCCGCTCCCTCCCTTCCTCCGGCCCACCAGGAAGTCCGCTCATGACGACGACCGAGCAACCACCGTCCGGACCACACGGCAATGACGACACCGAACTCGCCGAGTTCGGCTACAGACCCGAACTCAAGCGCACCCTCGGCAACTTCCACACCTTCGCCGCCGGCATCAGCTACATCTCGATCCTGACCGGCACCTTCCAGCTGTTCTACTTCGGCTACGGCAGCGGCGGCCCCGCCTACTGGTGGTCCTGGCCGATGGTCTTCGCCGGCCAGTTCATGGTCGCCCTGTGCTTCGCGGAACTGGCCGCCCGTTACCCCGTCGCCGGCTCGGTCTACAACTGGTCGAAGAAGATCGGCAATCCGCATCTGGGCTGGCTGGCCGGCTGGATGATGCTGATCGCGTCGATCGTGTCGATCGCGGCGGTGGCGCTCGCCTACCAGCTCACGCTTCCGCAGATCTCCAGCTTCTTCCAGTTCGTCGGGGACGGCACCGGCACGTACGACGTGGCGACCAACGCGGTGGTCCTCGCGACGGTGCTGATCCTGTTCACGACCCTGGTGAACGCCTTCGGTGTGAAGCTGATGGCCACCATCAACAGCACGGGCGTGCTCATCGAGCTGATAGCCACGGTCGTCCTGATCGTGCTGTTCGCCGTCCACATCACCCGGGGACCGCAGGTGGTGACCGAGACGGCGGGCACCGGGGCCGGGCACCAGGCGGGCTACCTGGGCGCGTTCCTCGTGGCGTCACTGGCGTCGGCGTACGTCATGTACGGCTTCGACACGGCCGCCTCGCTCGGCGAGGAGTCCCTCGACCCGTCCCGCAACGCGCCGCGCGCCATCCTCCGCGCCATCGTCGCCTCGTTCGTCCTGGGCGGCCTGATCCTGCTGCTCGCGCTGATGAGCGTCTCCAGCCTGAAGGGCGACAAGCTGTCCACGGACGGTCTGCAGTACATCGTGCTCGACGTGCTCGGCTCCACCGCCGGCAAGGCGATGCTGTGGTGCGTGCTGATCGCGGTCACCGTGTGCGCGCTGGCCGTCCACACGGCGGCGATCCGCCTCACCTTCGCGATGGCCCGGGACAACAACCTGCCCGCGTCCTCCAGGCTGGCCAAGGTCAGCCCGCGCTTCCAGACCCCGGTGCTGCCCGCGGTGATCATCGGTGTGCTGGCCGTGGCGATCCTCGTCGTCAACATCCGCCAGCCGCAGATCTTCACCGTCGTCACCAGCATCGGCATCATCATGATCTACCTCGCCTACCTCGGCGTCACCGGGCCGATGCTGGTGGCCCGGCTGCGCGGCACCTGGCAGCCCGCGGGCGACGGCAAGTTCTCGCTGGGCCGCTGGGGGCTGCTCGTCAACATCGTCGCCGTGGTGTGGGGCACGGCCATGACGATCAACCTGATCTGGCCGCGGGCCGAGGTCTACAACGCGGCCGCCCCCTTCCACTGGTACCTGCGCTGGGGCGCGGTGCTGTTCGTCGCGGTCATCATGGGCGGCGGCTTCGCCTACTACTGGTTCGTCCAGCGGCACCGCACCGGCGTGCTCTCCGAGCACCAGCTGCGGCCCGCGGCCGCCACGACTCCCCTCGCCGCCCCGACGGCGGACTGAAGGAGGTCCACCACCCATGAGCACCGATGAGTTCGACTACGTGGTGGTCGGCGGCGGCACCGCGGGCAATGTGGTGGCGGCCCGCCTGTCCCAGGACCCGGCCGTCACGGTGTGCGTGCTGGAGGCCGGCCCGAGCGACGTCGGCGACGACGACGTCCTGAAACTGGAACGCTGGATGGGCCTGCTGGAGTCCGGCTACGACTGGGACTACCCGGTCGAGCCGCAGGCCAGCGGCAACAGCTTCATGCGCCACGCGCGAGCCAGGGTGCTGGGCGGCTGTTCGTCGCACAACTCCTGCATCGCCTTCTGGGCCCCCGCCGAGGACCTCGACGACTGGGCCGGGGCGGGCTGTACGGGCTGGAGCGCGGCGGACCTCTTCCCGCTCTACCGGCGGCTGGAGAACAACGACGCGCCCGGCGACCACCACGGCCGCACCGGCCCGGTGAAGCTGCGCACGCTCAAGAGCGACGACCCGTGCGGCACCGCCCTGCTGGAGGCGTGCGCCCAGGCCGGCATCCCGACGACGCCCTTCAACACGGGCTCGACGGTGGTGCGGGGCGCCAACTGGTTCCAGATCAACTCCGACGAGAACAACATCCGCCAGTCGTCGTCCGTGGCGTACCTCCACCCGGTCCTGGGCAAGCGGCCCAACCTGGAGGTGCGTACGGGGGTGCGGGCCAAGAAGCTCGTGCTCGACGGCTTGCGGTGCGTGGGCGCCGAGTACCTGGACCCGGACCTGATCCACACGCGGACGGTACGGGCCCGGCGCGAGGTGATCGTGTCCTGCGGCGCGATCGACACCCCGAAGCTGCTGATGCTGTCCGGCATCGGACCGGCCGGACATCTGCGCGAGGTCGGCGTGGAGGTCGTGGTGGACTCGGCGGGCGTGGGCGAGAACCTCCAGGACCACCCCGAGGGCGTCATCATGTGGGAGGCCGCCCGGCCCATGACCACCACGTCCAGCCAGTGGTGGGAGGCGGGCGTCTTCTACGACACCGAACCGGGCCTGGACCGGCCCGACCTGATGTTCCACTACGGGTCGGTGCCGTTCGACATGAACACCGCGCGCTGGGGCTACCCCACGTCCGAGAACGCGTTCTGCCTCACGCCGAACGTGACACGGGCGAGGTCGCGGGGGACGGTCCGGCTGCGCACCCGCGACTACCGGGACAAGCCCAGGGTCGATCCGCGCTACTTCACGCACGAGCACGACGTGCGGGTCATGACGTACGGGCTCAGGCTCGCCCGCCGGATCGCCGCGCAGCCCGCGCTGAGCGGCTGGGCGGGCGCGGAACTGGCGCCCGGTCCGGACGTCCGGACCGACGACGAGCTGCTCGACTACATCCACAAGACCCACAACACCGTCTACCACCCGTCGTGCACCGTGAAGATGGGCGCGGACGGCGATCCCTCGGCCCCGCTCGACGCGCGGCTGCGGGTCAAGGGGATCGGGGGTCTGCGGGTCGCGGACGGCTCGGTGATGCCGGATCTCGTGACCGTCAACCCGTGCATCACGACGATGATGATCGGCGAGAAGTGCGCCGACCTCCTGAAGGAGGACGCGTAGACAAGCGCCCCGTCAGGGGCGCGGGGAACTGCGCGACGAGCCGCGACGGTCCCGCGGTTCCCCGACCACCGTCAGCTACGGGGTACTCGGCGCCGGGCGCTTGAACATCCGCGTCGCGGTGATCTCGCTGTGCCCGGCCTCCCCGGCGGGAGCCTCACGCGGCAGTCCCGGCCGCAGGTGTTCCTCCACCCTGATGTACTTCAGCCCGGCCCGCAGGTCTGCGTCGTTGCGCAACCGGATGACCAGCGGGAACTCGGCGAGCGCGGTCGTGTCGAACAGGCCGGTGGTGTAGAGGAGCTGGACACCGAGCGCGTCGGAGACGGCCCGCTGGAGTTCCAGCAGGTAGGTCGCGTTGGCCCGGCCGATCGGGTTGTCGAGGAACAGCGTGCCGGCGTGGCGGTGTCTGTCGCGGCCCCGGTCGTTCGACCGCAGCGCGGCCATCGTGCAGTACAGGGCGATGGCCGCGGTGAGCAGCTGGCCGCCGGAGAACACGTCGCCCATCTGCCCGACGGGGACGCGTTCGGCGCGCAGCACGGCGTCCGGTTTGAGGATCTCGACGGCGACGCCCTTGGGCTGGAGCGCGGCGGCGACTCCGCGCAGCAGCAGGGACATGCCGTCGCGCCGCAGGTCCGAGTTCTTCTTGACGGCCGCGCGGGTCGCCTCGTCGACGACCTCGCCGAGCCGTTCGGTGAGCGTGGCCTGGTCCGGCTCCTCGAAGCGGATGCGCAGGAACTCCTGCCCGGACCACTCGCCGAGGCCCTCCGGCAGCCGGGACAGCCGCTGGGCGGACCTGAGTGTGGCGAGCGCCGACTCGACGAGCCCTCTGAGCCGGTCCACGATCGAGTCCCGGTTGCGCTCCAGCTGCGCCAGCTCGTCGGTGAGGACGCGCAGTCGGGGCGCGAACGCGTCGGCCCACTTCTGGGCGTGCTCGGGCAGCGCGGACGCGGGCAGTTCCCGGATCTGCTGCCGGGCGGGGGTGCGGACCTGCTCGTAGCGCGTGGAGTTGGCGTGCCGGACCAGGACGTCGCTCGCCTCCCGTACGGCGGCCTCGGCGGACGACAGGTCGGCGGCGCAGCCGCGCAGGGACCGGCGGGCCTCGGCGGCCGACTGCCGTGCCTCCTCCAGGCTGCCCGGGTACGGCTCGGGCTCCTCGTGCTCCTCCTCGGTGGTGTGTTCCCGCAGCAGGTCGCGGAGCATGGCGGCGATCTCGTCGAAGCCGCCGGCCGCGTCCTCGGCGGCGCGGTGCGCGTCGAGCAGTTCGGTGTGGGCCTCCCGGGCCTGGCGCAACGCCTCGGTCCGCGAGGCGAGTTCGTGGGTCGCCGTGCGCAGCAGCGCCTGCGCGTGCTCGGCGTCGCGCGGCTGCTGCTCCTCGGGCAGGTCGGTGTGCGTCTCGCCGTCCTCGGGCGCGTGCCGCTCGGCCTCGCCGCGCAGGCGTCCGAGCTGTTCGCTCGCGCTGGACATCCGGGTCTCCAGGAGCTGCACCAGCTCCTCGGCGCGGGCCACGGCGGCCTGCCGGGAGGGCCCGTCGGAGCCGTCCGGCGACTGGAGCAGCTGCTCCGCGCGGGTGCGGACCTTGTTGCTCAGCCGGTCCAGGTCGGCCCGCGCGGCGCTCTCGTCGCTCTCCGCCCGGGCCTGCTCGGCGCGCAGGTCGGCGTCGACGCCGACCTTCTCGTACAGCTGGGAGGCGGCCCGGTAGGCCTCCCGCAGGGCGGGCAGGGACGCCTTCGGGCCGTCCGCGTCGCTCTCCGGCACGTCGTCGGGGGCGCCGGCGATCTCGGAGCGCTCGGCGCGCAGGGCCCGGGCGGTGCGGCGGGCGTCGTCGGCGGCGCGCTGGGCGGCACGCCGGTCCTCGCCGGCGGCCCGGGCCCGCTCCAGGCAGGCCTGGGCGCGGGCCTCCGACTCGGCCGCCTCGTCGGCGAGTTCGCGCAGCTTGACCTGCCAGCCGGCCCGCTCGCGCAGCCGGAAGGCGAGCCCGGCGAGCGCGTCGGCGGCGCGCCGGGCCTTCTGGGCGCTCTCCTGCCGTTCGTCGCGGACCTGGGCGGCCTCGTCGGCGGCCTCGTCGGCCTCGGCCCGCACGGTCCGCGCCTCGGTGAGCTCGGCCTCGGCCTCCTCGGCGAACACCCGGGTGTCCCGGGCGGCCCGGGCCAGCTCGACGAGCCGTCCGGCCGGGCAGCCGGTGCGCCAGGAGGCGAGCCGTGCCGACAGCTCCCGGTCCTTGCCGAGCCGTGCCGCGAGGGTGCGGATCTCCTCGTCCCGCTCGGTGGCCCGCGCGCGCAGCGCCTGCCGCTCCTCGTCGGCGGCGTGCTCGTCGTGCATGGCGGGGTTCGGCGGGACGAGGAACACGTCGCCGTGGTCCGCGCCGGGCGCCGGAGTGGGGGCGAGCAGGGCGGCGGCGGTCCCGACCGCCACGGCGGACCGGGGCAGCAGCGCGGCGTCGCTCAGTGCCTCGCGGGCACGCGCGTGGGTGGCCGGGTCGGTGATGATCACGCCGTCGACCAGCTCCGGGCGGGCGGCCAGCACGCGCGCGTGGTCGACGGGGTCGACGGCCTGGGCGAGGTAGCGCCAGCCGGGCAGCGCGGGGATGCCCTGCTCGCCGAGGAACTCCACGGTGGCCAGGACGTCCGGGCCGGGCGGCAGCAGCCCGCCGTCACCGAGCGCGCCGAGGATCCGGGAGTCGTCGGCGGCGGCGGTGCGCAGTTCGAAGAGGTGCCGCTCGGCGGAGGAGACCGCGTCGTCGAGGAGTTCGCGCAGCTCGTCGGCGAAGCGGTCCAGGTCCTCGGGCGTGAGACCCTCCGCTCCGCTGTCGTCGGTGTCCTGGCGGGGCTGTGGGACCGCCGGGCGTGCTCCGCCGCCGGTCAGGCTCAGCAGCTCCGCCAGCCGCTCCTCCCGGGCCAGCGCCTCGGCGAGGCCCCGCTCGGCCGCGTAGGACCGTTCCGCCGCCGTGGCCGCGTCCTCCGCGCGGGCCGCTGTCAGCTCCGCGCGGGATTCGGCCGCGGCGGCCTCACGCGCGTGCTCGGTGGCCCGGCGCGACGCCTCCCGCGCGGTGTCCCAGGCCGCGACCGCGGTCTTCTCGGCGTCGCTGGCGGCGAGGGCCGCGCGTGCCGGGTCGGCGTCGGGCGCGCTGTCGTCGAGCCAGCCCGCGCGTACCGCCTCGGCGGTCTCCTGCTCGACCTCGGCCAGACGCTGCCGCAGATGCCCGATCTCGCTGCGGGCGCGCTGTGCCTCGGTGGCGGCGGAGGTGGAGTCGCGGTACGCGGTCTCGCTGACCTCCTGGAGGGCGGCGGACCGCTCCTCCTCCTCGTTGGCGAGGGTCTCGGCGCTCTCCGCCGCCGTGTGCAGGGCCCGTACGAGGTCGACGGCGGCCTTGGCGCGGGCGGCGAGGGCGGGGGCCGCGTCCCGCTCGGCCTCCTGGATCGCGGCGGCCACGCGGGCGGCCCGGTCGGCGGCGGCCCGATGGCGCAGCACCTGCTCGGCGGCCTGCCAGGCGGCGTGCAGGGTGCGCGCGTCGGCGAGTTCGCGCTTCTGCGCGGCGGCCGACTTCTCGGCGGCGGCGAGCGCCAGTGAGGCGTGCCGGTAGGCGAGTTCGGCGGCGACCAGCGCGGTGCGCTCCCGGCCGGACTCGGCGTGCGTGACCGCGGACGCGGCGCCGGTGACCCGCTGGGCGAGGTCGGCGGCCCGCACCCGCTCCTGGGCGCCGCGCGCGGTCAGCCGGCGGGCCAGGGTCCTGGTGCGGCGCTCGGCCGCGGTGTGGATGTCCCGCGCGCGGGAGCGGGCCTCGGCCGCCTCGACGATCCGCCCGAGCAGGTCGACGGACCCGGCGGTGAAGTCCCGTTCGGCGATCAGCTCGGCGCGCCGCCCCAGCTTGTTGCCGAAACCGCTGACCAGGTCGGCGAGCCCGTCGGTGTCCCTCGTGTCGGTCACCGCGCGCAGCAGGAGGTCGGTGAAGTCGGAGTCCTTCTTCACCGCGAACAGGCCGGCGGCCTCGCCCTCGTCGGCGTTCATCTCGCGCTGGTAGCGGAAGAGTTCGGGGTCCAGGCCGAGGTCGCCGAGGTGCTCGATCCACCGGTCGTGGATCTCCTCCCAGTGCACCTCCAGATGCGGATACGCCTTGCCCGCCTCGGTGAGGGCGTCCCGGAAGCCCTTCATGGTCCGGCGGCGGCCCTGCGCGCCCGACTGCCCCTCGACCGAGGCCCGTACGGCGGTGGACTCGGCGACGGGCAGGCTGTCGAGGCTGAGACCGGGGCCGGGCCGGAAGGAGTACCAGGCCTCGGCGAACTTGCGCGGGTCGTTGGAGACCTGGCGCCCGCGCCACTCGCTGACCTTGCCGACGACGACGCACTCGCCGGTCAGCACGTGCTGCCACTCCAGGGCCACGTGGCCGCAGTCGTCCGCGAGCAGGAACTTGCGCAGCACGCCGGAGCTGGCGCCGCCGAGGGTGTTGCGGTGCCCCGGCAGCATCACCGAGAAGATCAGCTTGAGCAGGACGGACTTGCCGCCGCCGTTCTCCAGGAACAGCACCCCGGCGGGCGCCGGCCGGCGCGGCGGGCCGACGGGCTCCTCCTCGAAGAACTCCGCCTGGGTGGGCGCGGGGTCGGGCACGGGCTCGCCCACACCGCGCAGGTCGAGCACGGTGTCGGCGTAGCGCGCACCGGCGGGCCCGATGGAGTAGAGGCGGACGCGGGACAGCTCGTACATGGCGGACTCTCGTAAGTCTTCGGCAGGTCGGGGAGGTTCAGGACTGGGCGGGCGCGTGGAACGGCAACCCGGCGTCGGCCACCAGGTCCAGGTCGTCGGTGTCCTCGGGCGGCAGCAGGGTCGGCGTGCCGTCGGTGACCGGGACCACGCCCAGTTCCAGGAGCTCGGCCATCGCGGCACTGCCCGCCATGTCCCGTACCTGGAGCTGGTAGCGGGCGGTGGTCCGGTACGTGCCGCCGTTGTCGTCGCCGGTCCGTTGCAGGAACCCGGAGTCGGTGAGGAAGGCGACGGCCTTGCCGACGATGCCGGTGGTCGAACCGGCGAGCCGGCGCGCGTCCTTGGTGGCGCCGGCCGAGCTGCGTCTGGCCCAGATCCGCCAGGCGGCCTCCAGTCCGGGCGCGTCGGTGGCCGGGTCGGTGTTCTCGCCCAGTTCCTCGGCCCGCTCCTCCAGACGGCGGCAGGCCTGCCGTACGAAGGCGTCGACGCCGTTGACCGAGACGCGCCCGATGTACCCGTCGTCGGCGAGGTCCTCGGGCCGCGGGTACGCCATGGCGGCGACCGCGAGGTGTGCCAGTCCGTGCAGGAACCGGTCCCCGGCGTCGGCGGCCGTCCGGCGCGCGTAGTCGCCCATGCGCACGGCGAACACCGAGTCCTCGGCGGCGGTGACGGCCATCCCCGCGCGCGGGGACACCTCCAGCACGACCAGCCCGAGCCCGGCGGCCACGGCATCGGCGAGCCGCGCGAACGGCGGGTCCTCGCGGTAGCGCCGCAGCAACTCGGTGTACTCCTGGTCCCGCGCGGGCTGCAGCTTGGGCTGCAGCCCGAACGCGACGAGCCGCGCCGCGTCGGCGGCGTCGGCGGGGGTGACGGGGGCGGTCGCCGAAGCGGTGGGCGTCTCCGTGTCACTCCACTCGGCGTGCTCGCTCACGACTGCAACTCCTCGTACTGGAAAGCGAAGGGCCGGGTGACCCGCCCAGGGGCGCGGGGAACTGCGCGGCCAGCCACACTCGGCCCGCAGTCGGCGAAGGACATCACGCCGCATCCTTCCGGTCCGCCGCCATCCCCGCCGAATCCAACAGCGCCGTGCCCACGATCAGATCGGCCCCGCCGAACTCGGGATCGTCCAGCTCCGCCCCGTCGTCCACGGCGAACAACAGCTTCTCCTCGCCCTGCCGATACGCCGTACCGACCGGCGGGCTGGCGGCGTGCACGGCCAACAAGGCCACCAGGTACGCCAGATCGGGGTCGCCGGTCCGCCGAGCCTCCCCGAGCAGCCCCGACAGCCGGCGCGGCGCGTCCGCCGGAAGATCCAGCAGCTCCATGGCGGCGGCCAGCTGCTCCTCGCTGAACCGGCTGTCGTCCGGCGTCGCGATGAGATCGGGCTCCGGCATCTCCGCGCCCAGATGCTCCCGCTCCACCGGCGGCGTCAGCAGTATCCCGACGAGGTCGCCCACCCGCACCGACACCGGTGTACGCAGCCCCGTCCCGCGTGCGAAGAACGCGTCCGTGACGCGGACCGCCTGCTCCAGGGCCAGCGGCAGGACGGGCGCGACCAGCTGCCCGTACAGGTCGATCCCCGAGGTCGTCATGGGTGTGGCGAAGGCCTGCCGGTCCTGTTCGGCGCGGAAGAGCGGGCCCGCCTCCAGCAGCCGGGCCTGGAGCTGGGTGTGGCGCCGGATGCAGTCCTTGACGATGTCCACCAGCTCGGCGGCGCGGCGCTTGTGCTCCGGGTCCTCGGACTCGTCGCGCGCCTTGCGGATGTTCGTGAGGATCGCGTTCTCGTGGCGGTAGCGGTCGGCCACGTGGTCGAGGGCCTCGGCGATCATGTCGGGCACGGTGGTGAGCCAGTCCACCGCCCGCACGTTGCGCCGGGTGGCGTCCAGTGCGCGCCGCAGGGTCTCCGAGTACTGGACCGTGCGGTAGCGGGCCTGCTCGGCGGCCAGTTGGGCGTCGGCGAGGCGGCCCCGGCTGATCAGCACCTCCAGCTTGACCTCGGCGGCGATCTGCGCGCTGGTGACATCGGTGTCGAGGGCGCCGACCAGGACGTTGACCGCCTCGTCCGTGGTGCGCAGGTAGACACTGCCGCCGGGGCCGGGCACCTCCTCGATCAGCTTGAAGTCGTAGTCGCGGCGGACGTAGGTGCCGTCCTGCGTGAAGGTGCCGTACACCGCCCGGAAGCCGCGGTCGACGCTGCCGACGTTGATCAGGTTCTCCAGGACCCAGCGGGCCACGCGCTCGTGTTCGGCGACGGGCCGCTGCGGGGCCTGGGCGGCGATGCGGGGAATGAGCCGGGCGACCACCTGGTCGTGGTCGGCGCCCGTGTCGAAGTCCATGTTCAGGGTGACCAGGTCGATGGCCGAGAGGGCCACCTCCGCCATGCCGTACACCGAGTACTCGCCGGCGAGGTTGGCCTTGCGGGCGTCGAGGTCGTGCAGCGGCGCGGTGCAGGCGAGCGCGCGCAGCCGCCGCGCCAGTCCCTCGTCGGCGGCCGGGCCCGGTGCGGGGCGCGGCCCCGCGCTGAGCTGGGGCGGAACACGGTCCGTCGATGCAGGCGAAGTCACGGTGCACAGACTAGGTCCTCGGTCTGACAACGACCCAAACGACGCAGAAGCCACCCGGCGTCACGGCGGTCACACCGGGGCGGCGGACCTGCTAACCCTCGTCGCCGACCCGCCGCCGGTACACCTCGACCACGCGTTCCAGCGAGTCGTGGAGGTACACCGCGAGCAGTTTCTCGGCCTCGCGCCTGTCCCCCGCCCGCAGCGCCTCGAAGATCTGCTGGTTGCGCGCGAGGTAGGGCTCGTGCAGCCGACGGGGCTCGTCCACCACGTGGAAGGCGAGGCGCAGCTCGGCGAAGACGCTGCGCATCAGCTCGCTGGTGCGGTCGCTCCCGGCGAGCGCGACCAGTTCCCGGTGGAAGTGGATGTTGGCCGTGCCCAGCTCTTTCCAGTCACCTTCACGCGCCGCCCGCTGCCCCTGCGCCACGGCCTCCCCCAGGCCGTCCAGGTCGTACGGCGGCTCACCGAGGCCCCGGACGACCGCGCACTCGACGAGGGCGCGGGTGCGGTAGATGTCCTCGACGTCCTCGACGGTCAGCACCCGGACGAAGACGCCCCGGTTCAGTTCGTGGACGAGCAGGCGTTCGTGCGTGAGCAGCCGGAACGCCTCGCGGAGCGTGTTGCGGGAGACGCCGAGCGCGCCGCCGATGCTGTCCTCCGACAGCCGGGTGCCCGGCGGGAAGTATCCGTCGGCGATACGGCTCCTGAGGATGTCCGAGACCCGTTCCGCGGTACTGGTCCGGCCCAGGAGGGCGCGGTCGCCGGCCAGTCCCGTCAGCTGCTCTGCCATGCCCGGAATTCAATCGCAGATACAAGAACGAAACAACAGGGGTATTGAGGGATCGTTCAACGATCCTCTACCTTGCTACGAACGGCGTCGCCCCGCTCGCGACGGCGCCACCCGCTTCCGCACGGCACGGCTCACTTCTCACGCACCCTCCGTCCTCTTTCTGCGAGGTGCCCATGAGCACGACCCCTCCCTCTCCGGCCCCGCCCGCCGGCACGCGGCCCACAGCACCCGAACACCCCTCCGACGGCGGGGCGCTGGGCTGGCTGCGGGCGCTCGGTCCGCGCGGCCGGCGCGCCTTCGCCGGTGCTTTCGGCGGCTATGCCCTGGACTCGTACGACTACTTCACGCTGCCGCTGAGCATGGTCGCGCTGGCCGCGTACTTCGGTCTGGACAGCGGTCAGACCGGCCTGTTGACCACCGTCACCCTCGTGGTCTCCGCGATCGGCGGCGCCCTCGCGGGGGTCGTCGCGGACCGGATCGGCCGGGTCAGGGCGCTGATGATCACGGTGATCACCTACGCGGTCTTCACCGTCGCCTGCGGTTTCGCGCCCAACTACGAGACGCTGCTGGTCTTCCGCGCCCTCCAGGGCCTCGGTTTCGGCGGCGAGTGGGCGGTCGGCGCGATCCTGGTCGCCGAGTACGCGAGCGCCAGGCACCGGGGCCGCACGCTCGGCGCGATCCAGAGTTCCTGGGCCGTGGGCTGGGCGCTCGCCGCGATCATGTACACGCTGGTGTTCTCGCTCCTCGGCGACGACCTGGCCTGGCGCGTGATGTTCTGGACCGGCGCGCTGCCCGCGCTGCTCGTCGTGTGGATGCGGCGCCGGGTGCAGGACGCGCCGGAGGCGGTCGCGGTACGCGAGAAGACCAAGGGGAAGGGCTCGTTCACCGCGATCTTCAAGCCCGGCCTGTTGCGCACCACGGTGTTCGCCGTGCTGCTGTCCACCGGCGTCCAGGGCGGCTACTACACGCTGGCCACCTGGGTGCCGACGTATCTGAAGACCGAGCGCGGTCTGTCGGTCGTCAACACCGGCGGCTATCTGACGTTCCTGATCTCCGGCGCCTTCCTCGGCTACCTCACCGGCGGCTACCTCACCGACCGGCTCGGTCGGCGGCGCAACATATGGCTCTTCGCCCTGCTGTCGGCGCTCTGCATCGTGGCGTACGGCAACATCCCGAGCGGCGCCGACACCCTGCTGCTGATCCTCGGGTTCCCGCTCGGGTTCTGCATGTCGGCGATCTTCAGCGGCTTCGGGTCCTACCTGAGCGAGCTGTACCCGACGGCGGTGCGCGGCACCGGGCAGGGCTTCACGTACAACACCGGCCGTGCCGTGGGCGCCGTCTTCCCCACGACGGTGGGCTTCCTGGCCGACAGCTGGGGAGTGGGCGGCGCGCTGGTCTTCGGCGCGATCGGGTACGGCATCGCGGCCCTGGCGCTGCTGGGACTGCCGGAGACGCGCGGAAAGGAACTCACGTGAACCGCACGGAAGGACAGCCCGTGGCCGCGACGGACGACCGCCCCCTGATCCTCGTCGACGAGCACGCGCGCGCGTGGAGCCCGCTCGAGGCCCGGACCCGCTTCCGGGCGGGCCTGACGGGCCCCACCGCCGGGGTGGCCCGGGGCCACACCCAGGTCAACCTCATCTCGGTGCCCGCCGACTGGGCGTACGACATGCTGCTGTTCTGCCAGCGCAACCCCAAGCCGTGCCCGGTGCTCGACGTCACGGACGCCGGCTCCTGGACCACCGTGCTCGCGGACGGCGCCGATCTGCGCACCGACCTGCCGCGCTACCGGGTGTGGCAGGACGGTGAGCTGGTGGACGAGCCGACGGACGTGCGCGCGCACTGGCGTGGCGACCTGGTGTCGTTCCTCATCGGGTGCAGCTTCACCTTCGAGTGGGCGCTGTCGGGCGCGGGCGTCCCGATCCGCCACGTCGAACAGGGCCGCAACGTCCCGATGTACGTGACCTCGCGCGCGTGCCGTCCGGCGGGACGCCTGCACGGGCCCCTGGTGGTGTCCATGCGCCCGGTGCCGCCGGAGCACCTGGCGGCCGCGATCAGGGAGAGCAGTCTGCTCCCGGCGGTGCACGGCAGCCCCGTGCACTGCGGTGACCCCTCGGGGCTGGGCATCGACGACCTCGGCCGCCCCGACTTCGGCGAGCCGGTGGACGCCGAGCCGGACGACATCCCCGTGTTCTGGGCCTGCGGTGTGACCCCGCAGGCGGCGGTGACGGCCTCGCGCCCGCCCTTCGCCATCACCCACGCACCGGGCCAGATGCTCCTGACCGACGCCCGCGACGAGCAGTACCGCGTGGCCTGACAATAGAGACGACGACAAGGAGGCTCGGACACTCCATGACCTCGATCGATCTGAACGCCGACCTCGGCGAGGGCTTCGGCCGCTGGCACCTGACCGACGACGAGCAGCTGCTGACCGTCGTCACCAGCGCCAACGTGGCCTGCGGCTTCCACGCCGGGGACCCGGCCACCATGCGGCGGGTGTGCGCGCTGGCGGCCGAGCGCGGGGTACGGATCGGCGCGCAGGTCTCCTACCGGGACCTGGCGGGGTTCGGACGGCGCGCGATGGACGTGCCGCCCGCCGAACTGGCCGCCGAGGTGGCGTACCAGATCGGCGCCCTTGAGGTGTTCGCGCGGGCGGCGGGCTCGCGCGTGTCGTACGTCAAGCCGCACGGCGCGCTCTACAACCGGGTCGTGCACGACGGGGAACAGGCCCGCGCGGTCGTGGCGGGCGTCCTCCTCGCGGACGCCGCCCTGCCCGTCCTCGGGCTGCCCGGCTCGCGCCTGCTGGAGCTGGCCGCCGAGGCGGGCCTGCCGCCCGTCCCGGAGGCGTTCGCGGACCGCGCGTACACCGACGAGGGCACACTCGTGGCACGCGGCCTGGACGGCGCGGTGGTGACCGACCCGGAGACCGTCGTGGAACGGTCGGTGGGGCTGGCCCGCCTCGGCGAGGTCACCTCGCTCTCCGGGACGCGGATCGAGGTACGCGCGCGTTCCCTGTGCCTGCACGGGGACACGCCCGGCGCGGTGGACCTGGCCCGCCGGGTCCGGCAGCGGCTGGAGACCTCGGGCGTCCGGGTGGAGGCCTTCGTATGAGCGCCCGTATGAGGGCCCTGCCCGTCGGTGACGACGCCCTGCTCCTGGAGGTGGCCTCGGGCGAGGAGGCGCAGGCGCTGCACGCGGAGCTGGTACGGCGGCGCGCGGCGGGCCTGCTCACCGTCCGCGAGATCGTCCCGGCGGCCCGGACGGTCCTCCTGGACGGTTTGGACGCCCCGGACCGCCTGGCATCCGAACTGACCGCCTCCGAGCTGTCGAGCACTCCCCCGCGCGACCAGCCCGTCGTGGAGATCCCCGTACGTTACGACGGCCCCGACCTGGCCGACGTCGCCGCGCACTGGGGGGTCCCGGAGGAGCAGGTGGCGCGCCTCCACGCGGGCACCGAGTTCCGGGTCGCCTTCTGCGGGTTCGCCCCCGGCTTCGGCTACCTCACCGGACTGCCCGAGCGCTACGACGTCCCCCGCCGGTCCACTCCGCGCACGGCCGTCCCGGCCGGCTCGGTGGGTCTGGCGGGCCCGTACACGGGCGTGTACCCGCGCTCGTCCCCGGGCGGATGGCAGCTGATCGGCACCACGGACACCGTGCTGTGGGACCACGCGCGCGTGCCGGCCGCGCTCCTCTCCCCGGGCACCCGCGTGCGCTTCGTCCCGGTGGGCCCGGCGAACGGGACGGGGCCCATGGAACCGGCGGGCGAGGGGGACCTCACGGACACGGGGACGGCGCGAACGGCCAAGACGAGCAAGACGGCCAAGACGGCCGGTGCGGCCGAACCGGCGAGACCGGCAGGACCGGCGGAGACCGCCGACCTCACCAGCGCACCCATCGCACCCAGCGCGGCGAACCGCGCGGAACCGGCCGGCCCGGTGAGGCCGGTATGACCGATCGCGCGCTCGCCGTCGTCCGCGCCGGGGCCCTCACGACCGTCCAGGACCAGGGCCGTCCCGGGCACGCCCACCTCGGTGTGCCGCGCTCCGGTGCGCTGGACGGGCCGACGGCGGCGCTCGCCAACCGGCTGGTCGGCAACCGCCCCGAGGCCGCCGTCCTGGAGACCACGCTCGACGGCTGTGCGGTACGGCCCCGCTCGACGGTCACCGTCGCCGTGGCGGGCGCCCCCTGCCCGGTCACGCTGGACGGACGTCCGGTCGCCTGGGGCGCACCGGTGCGCGTGCCCGCCGGTGCGCTCCTGGACGTCGGAGCGGCCGTCTGCGGAGTACGCGGCTACCTCGCCGTCTCCGGGGGCATCGCCGTCGAGCCGGTCCTCGGCAGCCGTTCCACGGACCTCCTGTCGGGTCTCGGCCCGCCCCCGCTCACGGACGGCTCGGTCCTGCCCCTCGGCACCCCGGGGCAGGTCCACGCGCGCGTGGACGTCGCCCCGCAGCCCGCGCCCCCGGCCGAACTCGTGCTGCGGGTGACCCTGGGCCCCCGTGACGACTGGTTCACGCCGGAGGCCGTCCGGGCCTTCGCCTCGCGCACGTACCGGGTGTCCTCCGCGAGCAACCGCATCGGGCTGCGCACCGAGGGACCCGCCCTGGAGCGGACGCTGACCGGCGAACTCCCCAGCGAGGGCATGGTGCTGGGCGCCGTTCAGGTCCCGCCCGACGGCAGACCGGTGGTCTTCCTCGCCGACCACCCGACCACCGGCGGCTACCCGGTGATCGCGGTCGTCCGCGCGGCCGACCTCCCCGCCGCCGCACAGGCGGTACCGGGCACGCCGGTACGGTTCGTGGCCGTCCGCAAGCGCTAGTCCCCAGGCCGCGACCGAGCCGCCGTCCGGCCACCGTCCGGCCACCGTGAGCGCGCTGAACGCGGTGGACGCCGCCGCGGAGGCCCGCAGGCCGAGCCGGGCGCTCGTCCCGCGCGCGGTGCCGCATCTCGTCGACGGCCAGTGTCAGGAGCTGCGGCGCACCAGGCCGGTGCAGCGCCGGGCCACCCGGCCGGTACCGGCGGTGGCCAGCCACCGCAGGCTCGCCGGCGTGATGGGCGTGGGGGACCCCGGCTCGGGCGAGGACTCGGTCCCCGTCGCGTGGCTGTGTTCCGCGAGCAGCCTGGGGAAGCGCAGGGCCGGCCGCCGGTGTCCCCGCTCGCCGCTCGCCGGGTACGGCCGGTTCGCGCTCCCCATGGCCCGGTCGGTGAGCCACGCGCCCTCGCAGACGTGCGGATGCACGGTCCCGTGCCGCTCGGACAGCGCGTGGACGACGGGCGTTGACCGCCCGCTGCCGCCGGGCGAGGGGAGGCGCCAGGGCGCCCGGCAGACCGAGCATCGCACCGGGGCCGGGCAGACAGGCCGTGAGCAGGACGTCGCCCTGCTCGGTGAGCGCCGAGCAGGGGGTGTCCAGGCGCGCGGCCACGGCCTGGACGTTGAAGGTGCAAGCGCACGGTGCCGTTGACGCCGATGACGACCGACGCGATGGCGGGCCGCGGACCAGCGCGGCGGGAAACTGCCATTCCAGCACGTCACGGGTCGGCGACCCGCTCACCGCCAGGTCGGTGAACTCCAGCGTCCCCTCTGCGATCCCGTCGGCGAGCAGCGCGGCCCAGCCGCACCACCCCTCCGCGACGGGATCACCCACGCCCTCGGTGAGCGAGTCCCTCAGCGCCACGAAGCGCAGCGGTCTCACGTCACGCCCCCGGGCGCGACCGGCCGTACGGCACGGACGTCACCGCGTCGTGCACCTCATGCACCCCACGCACCTCATGCACCTCATGCACCTCATGCACGTCCGGCACCTCCTGCACGTCCCGCACGTCCCGCACGTCCTGCACGTCATGCGCGTCGAGGAAGGCCGCGACCGCCGTCCCCCACCCGAAGCACTCGGCACGCGCGCGTGCCGCCTCCCGGCGCTCCTCAGGAGGCCCGGCGAGCAGCAGCTCCACGGCGTCCGCGAAGGCGCCCCCGTGGTCCGCCGCGACGGCTCCGGCGGATCCGATCACCTCCGGCAGCGCGGACGAGGCGCTGGCCACCACCGGCGTGCCGCAGGCCATCGCCTCCAGGGCGGCGAGCCCGAACGTCTCGGCGGGCCCCGGCGCCAGGCACACGTCGGCGGACGCCTGGAGCGCGCCCAGCACCCCCGGGTCGCAGACGTGTCCGAGGAACGTCACCGGCAACCCGCGTTCGCGTGCCCGCTGTTCCAGCCGCGGCCGCAGCGGCCCGTCCCCGGCCACCACGAGCACCGCCCGCCGGCCGCGCCGGATCAGGGACTCCAGGGCGTCCAGCGCGGTGCCGGGCCGCTTCTCCACGGACAGCCGGGTACAGGTCACCAGGAGCACCTCGTCCCCGCGCGCGTGCCGGGCGCGCAGCCGGGCGTCGCGCAGCGCCGGGTGCCGCCGCACCAGGTCGACGCCCAGCGGGGCCCGCACCACGTTGCGTGCGCCGATCCGCACGAACTCCCGCTCGGCGAACTCGGTGGTGCACACCACACGCGCATAGGTGTGGGCGGTACGGACGTTGAGGGCGTCGGCGGCACGCCGGGCCGCGCCCTCGGGCAGGCCCCAGGTGCGCAGCACACCGTCGGCGCTCTCGTGGGAGACCATCACCGCGGGGACCCGGGCGCGCCGCGCCCACTTGCCGGTCCACCGCAGCGTCGTACGGTCGGAGACCTCCAGGCGGTCGGGAGCCAGCTCCTCCAGCAGTCCGGCCACCCGCCGCTTGTCGGTCAGGACCCGGTAGCCGCCGGTGCCGGGCAGCAGTGGTCCCGGAAGGGTGATGACCCGCCCCTGCTCGGTCTCGCGGTCGCTCGCACGCTCGCCGGGCACGATGAGCACGGGCTCGTGCCCGGCGGCCCGGTAGCCCTTGCCGAGCTCGCGCAGGGCGGTGCGCAGACCGCCGGACGCCGGGGCGACGAAGTTGGCCAGCCGCACGATCCGCACCGCGCTCATGCCGCCACCACGGTCTTCCGGGCGGCGAGCACGCTCCCGTAGTGCCCGGTCAGCTGGTCGCCGACGGCCGTCCAGGTGCGTCCCTCGACGGCCGCGCGCGCGGTGGTGCCGTAGGCGGTCCGCAGGGCGGGGTCGGCGGCCAGGGCCCACACGGCGTCCCGTACGGCGGCCGCGTCGCGCGGCGGGACGAGGAGGCCGGTGCGCCCGTGGGCGACCAGGTCCAGCGGGCCGCCGACGGCGGGGGCGACGACGGGCACACCGCTCGCCATGGCCTCCTGCACGGTCTGGCAGAAGGTCTCGAACGGACCGGTGTGCACGAACACGTCCAGGGAGGCGAAGGTCCGGGCGAGTTCGTCGCCGGTCCGGCGGCCGAGGAAGACGGCGCCCGGCAGCGCCTGGTCCAGGCCCGGCCGGCTCGGCCCGTCCCCGACGACCACGACCCGGACACCGTCCAGGCGGCAGACGCCGGAGAGCAGCTCGACCTGCTTCTCGGGGGCGAGCCGGCCGACGTAGCCGACGATCAGCTCGCCGTTCGGGGCGAGTTCGCGGCGCAGCGCCTCGTCCCGCAGCTCGGGGCGGAAGCGGGCGGTGTCCACGCCCCGCGGCCACAGCCGCACCCGGGGCACGCCGTGCGCCTCCAGGTCGTGCACGGCCGCGCTGGAGGGCGCGAGGGTGAGGTCCGCGGCACTGTGGACGGAGCGGATGCGCCGCCAGGCGGCTGCCTCGCCCGCGCCCATGTAGGTGCGGGCGTAGCCGGCGAGGTCGGTCTGGTAGACGGCCACGGCGGGGATGCCGAGCCGGGCGGCGGCGGCCATGCCGCGGACGCCGAGGACGAAAGGGCCGGCGAGGTGGACGACGTCGGCACGGTGCTCGACGATCGCCGCGGCCACGCGCCGGCTGGGGAGGGCGACGCGGACCTGGGGGTAGCCGGGGAGCGGGAGGGAGGGGACACGGACGACGGGACACGGCGCCGGGACGTCGGCCCCGGGGCCTGCGGCGGTGGCCGGCGCGACGACGAGCGGAGAGTGACCGCGGTCTGCGAGGTGCCGGGCGGTCTGGAGCGCGCAGTGGGCCACGCCGTTCACATCGGGGGGAAAGGATTCGGTCACGATGACGACACGCATACCGGTGTTGTCGCCGTACCGGACGTGGCCGCGTCAACGTGGATCTTTCCGGACGAGGAACGTCCCATGAGCGTTGCACTGCACACCCGAGCGGGACGTGCCGGGTCCATGTCCGCCTGACCCGCGGGCCGTCCCGAGTTCACCCAGCGGGTGAGCCTGGGCTCGTCGGGTGGGCTCGAAGGCCCGCCCGAGCCTCGTGCGGCTCACGAGCGGGCACACCCGCGGGCCGGTCGTTCACATGGCGGTCGCGTCGCCGATGGTGCTGGTCATGTCCGGTCCGATCCGGCTGCGGACGGCCGTCTGGACCTCGGCCTCCTCGGCCGGGTCGGTGGCCAGGCGGCGCAGCCGCTCGACGACCCGGGCGTCACCGGTCTCGGCGTGCCGGGCGGCGATCTCGCGGGTGGACTCCTCGCAGTCCCACAGGCACTCGACGGCGAAGCCGGTGGCGAAGGAGGGATCGGTGGCGGCGAGGGCGCGGGCGGCCCGCCCGCGCAGATGGGACGAGGCGGTCTCGCGGTAGATGTGGCGCAGGACGGGGGCCGCACACGCGATGCCGAGCCGTCCCGTGCCGTCGACGAGGGTCCACAGGGTCGGCGCGTCGGGTCCTTCGCCCCGGACGGCCTCCCTGAGGGCGGCGAGGACGAGTTCGCTGTCCTGGGCTCCGCCCCGGCAGGCGAGCATGCGGCCGGCGGCTGCACCCAGGGGATCGGGCCGTCGGGCCCAGCCGCGCGCCCGGTCGACGGCGGCGACGCTGCGCATCCGTTCGAAGGCGTCCACGGCGGCGTCCACGACGGCCGTGGTGCCGGTGATCACGGCCCGCTCGATCAGATCGAGGGCGGCGGGATCGTCGCTGTCGGCGAGATAGCGCAGGGCGGTGCAGCGGGCGCCGTCGGTGCCGTCCTCGGCGGCCCGGAGGATCTCCGGCCGGTCCTCGGGTCCCGCGACGGCCACCAGACAGCGGGCGGCGGGCACATGGAGGGCGGCACCGCGGTCCATGCCCTGCTGGGCCCACTCGAAGACGGCCCGCACGCTCCACCCCGGGCGGGGCCCGCCGGGGCTCATCTGCCGCTGCCAGCGGTCGAAGCAGCCGGTCTCCTGGGCGGCCCGCACCCGGGTGGCGATCGAGACGCGCGGGTCCTTGGCCCACAGCCGCCACGGCCGGGGCTCGAAGGCGTCCCGCACGACGGCGGCCAGCTCGGCCTCGCCCTCGGGATCGGTCGCGAACCGCGCCAGGACGGGCGCCGCGAGGGCACGCAGTCCGGCGTCGTCGTCGCGCAGCGCCAGTTCGTCCAGGGCCCAGGCCCAGTTGGAGCCGCAGGCGGCGTAGCGGCGCAGCAGCGCGAGCGCGTCGCGCCTGCCGTACGAGGCGAGGTGGCCGAGCACCGCGAGGGTGAGTCCGGTGCGGGACTCCTCGGTGTCGAGGGCGTCCTCGACGTCGAAGAGGTGCGTCTCGATCTCGTCCAGCTCGCCGTTCAGGTCGAGGAAGAGACGGGCGTAGTAGAGGGAGCGGTTCTCCACCTGCCAGTCGTGGCGGGGATCGCGCAGCACGCAGTGGTTCAGCGCCGCGAGCGCCTCGGCGCGCGGTGCGGTGAGCGCGTGCAGCGTGCCGTCGCCGCGGCCCCGTTGGAGCAGGCCGAGCAGCGTACCGCTGGGCGCTATGACCGGATCGAACATGGGAAACAGCCTCACATCAAGCGTCGACGCAACCGGGGGTCCTGCATTACCTGGCCGCGTGACAACACGTCGGGGCGCCCGCCGTTTCCTGCTTGCTGTAAGCCATCTTCCTCTGCCTCTCGTCGGTGGCCCATGCGGACCGTCTCACGGTCCGCGCGGTGCGGCATCGCCTGCCCGGCCATCACGTCCGTGAACCACGACGTCATGATGACTCGGCAGTTCGTCCTGCCGCGACCGAAATTTCGGCGGCCCGTTACCGCCTCCCCCGTTTTGTGTATCGTGCCTGGTCAGAGCATGCGTGTCAGTGTGCGCCGAACAGTTCCAGCACTTCTGTCCTGGCGAACATCCGAGCGGTGTCGACGGCCGAGGGGGTGCCCGCGGCCGGGTCGGCACCGGCCTTCAGAAGGGCTTCGACGACCTCTGTCTCACCCTTGAAGACGGCCCCCGCGAGCGGGGTCTGCCCCCGGTCGTTGATCCGGTCGGGGTCGGCGCCCCGGGCGAGCAGGGCGCGTACGGCGTCGGCGTGACCGTGGTACGCGGCGAGCATCACCAGGCAGTCCCCGCGGTCGTTGGTCAGGTTGGCCGGAACGCCGGCGTCCACATACTCCACGAGCGCCTCGGTCTGCCCCTGCCGGGCCAGATCGAAGACCTTGGTCGCCAGCTCCACGACTCCGGGATCGAAGGCTTCACTCATCGGCCGGACCACCTCTCCATGCAACCGTTCAGGTGAATCGCCAGGGTACTGGCTCGCGCGGCACATGACCCGATGTGCCCGAGGTAAAGATCACCACGGACCCGCTCGGACGCAGACGTCCGGCCCGAGCAGCCCAAGACGGCTCGGCCGACTGGGGGAAATGCGTAGATATTCACCCAGTTGCACCTTTTATCGTATGGATACATGCTGTGATCCTGGAAGTACTCATGGTGACTGTCCCCACGAACCAGGAGAACTCACATGATCCTGTCCATCTCAGGCGTCGTCCTTCTCGGCATCATCGTCTTCCTCTTCTTCAAGAAGGACGGGCTCAAGGCCTCCCACGCCCTGGTGGCCGCGCTCTTCGGCTTCTACCTGGCGAGCACGGCCATCGCCCCGAGCATCAAGGCCGGCGGCGAGAGCCTCGCGAGCCTCCTCGGCGGAATCAAGTTCTGACGGCCCCGCCCTCACGCACCTCCCGCACCTCACGCACCTCCAGGAGACAGCAGTGGTCCGGCGCCCCCTCCCCCGCATCCTGAGCACAGGCAGCGCGCAGATCGCCCGGAGCCGGGAGCTGGCCCGGACGGCGGCCGACAGCGCCACCGACGTCCTCCACCCGCTGATCACGGTCACCCGCGGGCTGCGCCGGCTGGCATCGGCCGGGCGGCGCAAGTGGGCCGACACCCCCAAGGACAAGCGCGGACCGCTGCTTTTCCTGGTGGCGTCGGTGGTCCTGGTGGTGGCGCTCGCCCCGTACGGCCCGCTGCTCGCCGTCATCACCCTGATGGCGGCGGCAGCCTGGCAGGGCCGGGACCGCGAACCGGCGGAGCCCGAGGGCCCGGACGAGTCGCAGGCCCAGCGGCTCCGGTCGCTGTACGAGGCCCTGGTCCCCTACTTCTCCACCCCCGAGGACCCGGACCCGCTGTACGCGCACGGCGGCGAGTGGGACAAGGCCTTCCCCGCGTACGAGTTCGACGAGACGGGCCGCTTCACCCACCTCGTCCTCCGTTACCCGGCGTACTTCACCGACGGCGAGACCGAGTCCCGCGCCCGGATCGAGCAGTTGCTGCACGCCAAGTCGGGCCGTGGCCGCGAGTACCACTTCGCCTGGGACGAGGAGGGCAACCAGCTCACGGTCACCGTGCTGCCGCCGCTGCCCACCGACATCGCCGCCCAGCGATTCGTCACCGCCCCCGGCGAGACGGTGCTCGGCTTCACCGACCGCTCCGAGGTCCAGCGCACGCTCCCGCTCACCCACGGCGCGGAGCGGCGTGACGTGCCCCCGGTCGTCTGGCGCACGGGCATCCGCTCCACCGAGCCGCATCTGCTGGTCATGGGCCAGCCCGGCAGCGGCACCTCCACCCTGCTCCGCTCGATCGCCCTGCAGGCCCTGCGGCACGGAGACGTGGTGATCGTCGACGGCGGCGGCACCGGCGAGTACGCCTGTCTCACCGGCCGGGACGGCGTCCTCGCCGTCGAGTGCGGGCTGGCCGGGGCGGTGGCCAGCCTGGAGTGGGTCGCGACCGAGGCGGAGCGGCGGCTGATCGCGGCCAATCACGCACGCCAGGCGGGCGATCCGCCGCCCGACGACACCAGGCGTCCCCTGTGGATCCTCCTGGACCGCCCGAGCGCGTTCGTGCACATCGCCGCCACCGACGGCCGCACCGACCCGCAGTCCCTCCTCCAGGTCCCGCTCCGGCACGGCCGGGCGGCCAACGTCACGGTGGTCGTGGCGGACCAGTTCGACAGCGCGGACACCCTGAGCGAGGCCGTACGCCAGCACACCCGGGCACGGGTCGTCCTCGGCCCGGCCACGAACCAGCAGCTGGAGGCCGTGCTGGGCGCCCGCCCGCAGACGACCCCGGTCGCACAGGTCCCGCCCGGCCGCGGCTACGCCCGCCTGGGCACGGGCCCGGTCCATCGCCTCCAGGTCCCGGCGACCCCGGACCCGTACGACGACGCGACGAGCGACGCGGACCGGCAGGCGGTGCTGGCGCTGCTGCCGGCGCGGACCACGCCGGCGGACGGGGAGCACCTGCCGGAGGCGGTACCCGCGGAAGCGGTGGCGGCGGAAGCGGAAGCGGTGGCGGCGGAGACCTCGTAGCCGCCGACAGACCGCGGGCGCTCCCACCGCCGGGGCGGCTTCGGGCGCGCGCGGGACGGCGCCCCGCAGCGCCGGGTGCGGGTCCGCCCGACCCCGGCGACGCCGTTCACGCCACGAACGTACGAGGCGCCTCGCCGCCCGCGGATCCCCCGCTCTCCACCAGCCGCGCCGCCGCTGCCAGCCGCAGCGCCGCCTCCTCCGCCACCGCGCCCCCCACGGTGAACGGCAGCCGCACATACCCCTCGAACGCCCCGTCCACCCCGAAGCGAGGCCCGGACGGCACCCGTACGCCCACCCGTTCGCCCACCTCGGCGAGCCGCGACCCGGACAGCCCGCCGGTCCGCACCCACAGCGTCAGGCCGCCCTGCGGCACCTCGAACTCCCAGGTCGGCAGCTCTCTGCGGACCGCCGCGACCAACGCGTCCCGGTTCCCCCGGGCCTGCTCGCGCCGCACCTCCACCGCCTTCTCCCAGCCGCCCGTGCTGAACAGCCAGTTCACCGCCAGCTGCTCCAGCACCGGTGTGCCGAGGTCGGCGTAGGCCCGCGCGGCGACGAGGCTGCGGATGACGTCCGGCGCGGCTCGCACCCACCCGATCCGCATCCCCGCCCAGAAGGCCTTGCTGGCGGACCCGACGGTGATCACGGTGGACCCGGCCGGGTCGAAGGCACAGACGGGCCGCGGCATCTCCACGTCCGGGTCCAGCCACAGCTCGCTCATCGTCTCGTCGGCGACCAGCACCGTCCCCGCCGACCGCGCCGCCTCCACCAGCTGCCGCCGCTGGTCCTCGCCGGCGAGCGCACCGGTCGGGTTGTGGAAGTCAGCGACCACGTACGCCAGCCGGGGCGCGGCGTCCCGCAGTACCTGACGCCAGCGGTCCGAATCCCACCCGGTCAGGCCCTCGGCCATGGCGACGGGCACCAGCCGGGCGCCCGCCTCCCGCATCAGCTGGAGGATGTTGGCGTAGGACGGCGACTCGACGGCGATGCGTTCGCCGCGGCCCGCGAACAGATGACAGATCGCGTCGATGGCACCCATCGCGCCGGTCGTCACCATGATCTGCTCGGGCATCGTCGGGATCCCGCGCCCGGTGTAGCGTTCGGCGATCATCGAGCGCAGCGCGGGCAGCCCGGCCGGGTAGTCGCCGTGCGTGTGGGCGTACGGCGGCAGCTCCTCCAGGGCGCCCTGCACGGCGCGGGTCAGCCACGGCTCGGGAGCCGGGAGCGCCGCGCAGCCCAGGTCGATCATCGAGCCGAGGGCCTCGGGCGGCAGGGGTTCCAGGCCCCGGGCGGGCAGCGGGTTGCCGGCCGGTACCGCCGTCCAGCTGCCGGCTCCGCGCCGGGACTCCAGGAAGCCCTCCGTGCGCAGCGCCTCGTAGGCGGAGGCGACCGTCGTACGGCTGACGGACAGGGCCAGCGCCAGTTCGCGCTCCGCGGGCAGCCGGGCGGCGACCGGAACGCGCCCTTCGAGGACCAGCAGCCGGATGCCGTCGGCCAGCGCCCGGTAGGCCGGCGGACGGCGGGTGCCGGGGCCGGCCGGGCGGTCCTGCTGGGAGGTGAGCAGCCGGGCCAGCTGCACCGCGCCCAACGCCGAAGTCCACTGAGCCATGAAAACCAGTCCACCTTCCCCGCATTGGCCATGGATGATGTCTCCACCTACGCCACAGGGTGTCATGAGTCAGGCCAACACCACCACAGGGGGACCTCTTGTCCACGAACAGTCCGGGCCGCATCGGGCGACGGTTGACCCAGCTGTACGCCGGTCTCGCGCTGTACGGGGCGAGTTCGGCGCTCCTCGTCGAGGCGGGCCTGGGCCTGGAGCCCTGGAACGTGCTCCACCAGGGCCTGGCCGAGCGCACCGGCCTGACGATCGGCGCCGTGTCGATCATCGTCGGCGCGGCGGTCCTGCTCCTGTGGATCCCGCTGCGCCAGCGCCCGGGGCTGGGCACGGTGTCCAACGTCTTCGTGGTCGGCATCGCCATGGACGGCACGCTGGCCCTGCTCCCGCAGGCGCACACCCTGGCGGTACGGATCCCCCTTCTCGTCGGCGGCATCCTGCTCAACGGCGCGGCCACCGGCCTCTACATCGCCGCCCGCTTCGGACCCGGCCCCCGGGACGGCCTGATGACGGGTCTGCACCGGCGCACCGGCCGCTCGGTCCGGCTGATGCGCACGGCGGTCGAGGTGGCGGTCGTGGTGACGGGGTTCCTGCTGGGCGGCACCCTCGGCGTCGGCACCCTCCTGTACGCGGTGTCGATCGGCCCGCTCGCCCAGTTCTTCCTGCGCGCGTTCGCCGTCCCGCCGGCGTCCGGCGGCAGCACGGTCGTTGCCACCGGGCCACCGCGGGAAGCGATACTGCGACCGTGACCCCCCGGATACGCCACCCCTACCTCGACCATCCCGGCCCGCTCGCCTTCGCCCATCGCGGCGGAGCGGCCGACGGCCTGGAGAACACCGTCGCGCAGTTCCGCCGCGCGGTCGAGGCGGGCTACCGCTACCTGGAGACCGACGTCCACGCCACCGCGGACGGCCGGCTCGTCGCGTTCCACGACGCGACCCTGGACCGGATGACGGACGGGACGGGCCGGATCGCGGACCTGCCGTGGCAGGACGTACGGCACGCGCGCGTGGCGGGCAAGGAGCCGATCCCCCTCTTCGAAGAGCTCCTGGAGACCTTCCCCGAGGCCCGCTGGAACGTGGACGTCAAGGCGGAACCGGCCCTGCTCCCCTTCCTCGACCTGATCGAGCGCACCGACGCCTGGCACCGCGTCTGCCTCGGCTCCTTCGCGGAGGCGCGGACGGTGCGGGCCCAGCGGCTGGCCGGGCCGCGCCTGGCGACGTCGTACGGCAGCCGGGGAGTGCTCGGCCTGCGGCTGCGGTCCTGGGGCCTGCCGGCCGCCGTACGCCGGTCCGCGGTCGCCGCGCAGGTGCCCCGGACGCAGTCGGGCATCCAGGTGGTGGACCACCGCTTCCTGCGCACCGCCCACGCGCTCGGGCTCCAGGTGCACGTGTGGACGGTGAACGAACCGGAGCAGATGCACCGGCTCCTGGACCTGGGCGTGGATGGCATCATGACCGATCACATCGACACACTGCGCACGGTCATGGAGGACCGCGGCGTCTGGGTCTGACCCCGGTCCGCCGCCCGCCCGACCCCTCGCGCGGGCACCTTCACGGGGAAGCGAGGGGCGCGGGTGGGCACCGACACCGTGCGGACGGAAGCGGCCGACGAGGCCGGCGCCCGGCGGCGCGAACAGCGCGGCTGGTACGTCTACGACTGGGCCTGCTCCGTCTACTCGACGAGCGTGCTCACCGTGTTCCTCGGCCCCTATCTCACGTCGGTCGCCGAGTCGGCGGCGGACGCGGACGGCTTCGTCCACCCCCTGGGCATCCCGGTGCGCGCGGGGTCGTTCTTCGCGTACTCGGTGTCCCTGTCGGTGGTCGTGGCCGTGCTCGTGATGCCGCTGGTGGGCGCCGCCGCCGACCGCACGGGCCGCAGGAAGCCCCTGCTGGCGGCCGCCGCCTACACCGGGGCCACCGCGACGACCGCCATGTTCTTCCTCGGCGGCGACCGCTACCTGCTCGGCGGGCTCCTGCTGATCGTCGCGAACGCGGCGCAGTCCGTGGCGATGATGCTCTACAACTCCTATCTGCCGCAGATCGCCCCGCCCGAGGAGCGCGACGCGGTCTCCTCGCGGGGCTGGGCCTTCGGGTACGCGGCGGGCGCGCTGGTCCTGGTCGCCGACCTCGCCCTCTACACCGGCCACGCCTCCTTCGGCCTCTCGGAGAGCGCGGCGGTCCGTATCTGCCTGGCGTCCGCCGGCCTGTGGTGGGGCGCCTTCGCCCTCGTCCCGCTGCGCCGGCTGCGCGACCGCCGCTCCGGCGCGAAGGCCGTGAGCACGACGACGGCCACCGGCTTCCGGCAGCTCGCGGCGACCGTCCGTGACATGCGCCGCCACCCGCTGACGCTGGCCTTCCTGCTGGCGTACCTCGTCTACAACGACGGCATCCAGACCGTGATCTCCCAGGCGTCGGTCTACGGCTCCGAGGAACTCGGCCTGGGGCAGTCGACGCTCATCGTGGCGGTACTGCTGGTCCAGCTGCTCGCGGTGGCCGGGGCGCTGGCGATGGGCCGGCTGGCCCGGTCGTACGGTGCCAAGCGCACGATCCTGGGTTCCCTGGTCGCGTGGACGGTGATCCTGAGCGCCGGGTACTTCCTGCCGGCCGGCGCACCCGGGTGGTTCTTCGTGCTGGCCGCCGGGATCGGGCTCGTCCTCGGCGGCAGCCAGGCCCTGTCCCGGTCGCTGTTCTCGCATCTCGTCCCGCCCGGCAAGGAGGCCGAGTACTTCTCGGCGTACGAGATGAGCGACCGGGGCATGAGCTGGCTGGGGCCCCTGCTGTTCGGGATCACCTACCAGGTGACGGGAAGCTACCGGGACGCGATCATCTCGCTGGTGGCCTTCTTCGTCATCGGGTTCGTCCTGCTCGCGCGGGTTCCGGTGCGGCGCGCGATCGGCGACGCGGGGAATCCGATTCCGCAGAGGATTTAGCGTTCAACACGAAAGCGCTGTAGTGTACGCGTTTGGCCTGCCAGGCGTACCGTTACTGCGCGTCAAAGATGGTGAAACGCCGGGTGACATCTGTTAGCAGATGTGACAAACCGGGCGCTGGTGGGTACAACAAGGGCGGCTACGACGGCGACGCTTGACCCGGAACGGGACCCGGAACGGGAATCTTTACCGCCGACCGGACGTTGACCGGATGACGACGACAGCGACACCTGTCCTGTGGGCGACAAGCCCGGGAGGCACGATTCATGAGTGAGCGAGCTCTTCGCGGCACGCGCCTCGTGGTGACCAGCTACGAGACGGACCGCGGCATCGACCTGGCCCCGCGCCAGGCCGTGGAGTACGCATGCGAGAAGGGCCATCGTTTCGAGATGCCCTTCTCGGTCGAGGCGGAGATCCCGCCGGAGTGGGAGTGCAAGGTCTGCGGGGCCCAGGCACTCCTCGTGGACGGCGACGGCCCTGAAGAGAAGAAGGCCAAGCCCGCGCGTACGCACTGGGACATGCTGATGGAACGGCGCACCCGCGAGGAACTCGAAGAGGTCCTCGAGGAGCGCCTGGCCGTTCTGCGCTCCGGCGCGATGAACATCGCTGTTCATCCGAGGGACAGCCGTAAGTCGGCGTAATCCCGGCATGGCTTGAGCGGGAACACAACACACACAAGTAACCGCGTCTCCGTGCCCGCACACGGTCGACTCGTGTTCAAGAGCGGC
>NZ_JBSFTY010000079.1:0-37962 GCF_053591515.1 Streptomyces sp. NPDC003011 | reverse complement strand
GCTCTGCCAGCCGAAGGGTGCCCTGCTCTCCTGGCTGCCGCGGAAGGTGTAGTGCACCACTCCCTGGCAGTCGCGTTGGTTGTACATCGCGGGCGGCCGTCACCGACGGCCGCCCCCCTTCCCCTCGCTACACGTTCCGCGTCTCCAGGTACGCGTCCTCCGCCGCGTAGTCGAAGAGGTCGCCGTACGCCTGGAACATCTTCGGACAGGCCTGACGCCAGTCCCGTCCGGCCAGCTGCCGCTCGATCCACGCGACGGTGTCCGGCAGGGTCCGGGCGTACGGGGCCACCGGACGGTAGCCCAACTCCCGTTCGGCGGCGCTCATGTCGCAGACCACGGGCATCGGCACCGACCACGGCGTCGCCCCCACCGTGGGCGCGGGCGGCGGGCCGTCCACCAGGACGCTCTCCCGCTCCACGCCCATCACCGCGTCGATCGCCCGGGCGATCTCGGCCACGGTCGGCGCGTCCGGGTCCACGGCGTTGAGCGCCCGGGTGCCCGGCCGCGCGGCGGCCAGCCGGATCAGCTCCGCGAGGGTGTGGACGCTCGCCGGGTGGAACCGGCTCTCGCCGCCGTAGGAGAGAACGCGCCGCGGCCGGCCGTCCAGGTTGCGTTTGACGAAGTACAGCTCGCGCGGGGTCCGGCAGTGCGGTCCGTGGATCGCGCCGGCCCGCAGCAGCGTGGCCGGCAGCCGGTCGCCCGCGGCGAGCAGATCGCGCTCCAGCCCCGCCTTGCGGGTGCTGTACGAGGCGTCGCCGGGCCGGACGGTCCGCTGATCCTCCCGGATCGGCACCGGGTACCGGGGAAAGCCGTCCGGCTCGTCCTGCGTGTCGAAGTTACGGCCCTCGTCGTCCTCGTACACCGAGACGCTGGAGATCACCACGGCCGAGCCCACGCGGTCGGCCAGCGAGATCAACTGCCGTGCGTGTGCCGGCCCGAAGGCGACCATGTCCACCAGCACGTCGCAGCCGTCGCCGACCGCCGCGGCCAGGGCGGCGTCGTCCTCCCGGTCGGCCCGCGCGACCCGTACGTCCTCGGGCCAGCCGGCGTCCCGTCCGCCGCCCCGGGAGACGGCCGTCACCTCCCAGCCGTCCCGGGCCAGCGCGCCCACCGCCACCCGCCCGATCTGTCCCGTCGCTCCGATCACCACAGCACGTCTCATGCCCTGACCGTACGGTCGGGGCAGCCCGGCGACCCAGGGTTCTTCGCCGACAGCAGAGGCTCGACCGCCGGCAGCGGAGGCTCAACGCAACGGCAGCCGCGGGAACCTGCGCTCCCGCTCGGTGCGCGCGGCGGCCTCCTCGGCCTTCGCCACGGCCGCGTACTGGTCGACGTACTCCTGCTCGGACAGCGACAGGATGGCGTACATGATCTCGTCGGTGATCGCGCGCAGGATCGCCTTCTCGTTCTCCATGCCGGCGTAGCGGGAGAAGTCCAGGGGCTCGCCGAAGCGGATCACCACGGGGTGGATGTTCGGGATCCGCTTGCCGGGCGGCTGCGCCTCGAAGGTACCGATCATCGCGCACGGGACCACCGGGACCTGCGCCTTCAGCGCCATCACCGCGACGCCCACCTTGCCCTTGTAGAGCCGCCCGTCGTGGGAGCGGGTGCCTTCGGGGTAGATGCCGAGCAGTTCGTCCTTGCTCAGCACGCCCAGCCCCTCACGGATGGCGGCCTGCCCCGCCTCCTTGCCGGACCGGTCCACCGGGATCTGCCCGGCGCTGCGGAAGAAGGCCGCGGTCAGCCGGCCCCTGACGCCGGGGCCGGTGAAGTACTCGGCCTTCGCGAGGAAGGTGATGCGCCGCTTCAGCACGGCCGGCATCAGGAAGTGGTCGGAAAAGGACAGATGATTGCCCGCGATGATCGCCGGGCCGGTGTCCGGTACGTGTTCGAGGCCTTCGATACGGGGCCGGAAGACCAGTTTCAGCAGGGGGCCCAGCAACACGTACTTGAGCACGTAATAGAACAACGGGTCGCTCCTCACTCCGGCGGATCGGCCGGGCCGCCGCGTTCCAGCAGGTCAACCGGCGTGTTGCGGGGCTGCCAGTTTAGGGGCACGAGGGAATCGGGGGAACCGGGTCCGGTCGGCCACCCGGACCCGCACCAGGGCCTGTTGAGGACCTGTCCCGACCGGGGCTCCCACCGGGTCGCTGCCGCTCACCGGATCCCACCAGGCCCTTCCCCCTCACGGGTTCCCCTGACTGGTTCCCCCTGACCGGTTCCCGCTCAGCGGCTTTCCTCACAGCGGCTCCTCCGCACAGCCGCACGATGACGAGTGCGGTGTCGTCGGTCGCGCCCCCGGAGGCAGCGGGTCCAGCAGGACGGCGTCCGCGAAGGTCTCGCAATCCGCCTCGCGGTGCCCGGCGTGGGAGCCGGCGAGCCGGGACAGGCGAGTACCGGCCCGGTACGTCCAGCGCCTGTGCCTGTGCCTGTGCCCACGGTATGCGGGGCCCGAGGTCATACCGGTGGATCCGTCAGGGACTGCTCCGCCCAGATGATCTTCCCCTCGGGGGCGAAACGGGTGCCCCACCGCTGGGTGAACTGGGAGACCAGCAGCAGCCCCCGCCCGCCCTCGTCCGTGGTGCGCGGATGCCGCAGGTGCGGGGCGGTGGCGCCGCCGTCGAACACCTCGCAGATCAGCGTCCGCTCCCTGATCAGACGCAGCCGGACGGGGCCGGTGGCGTGCCGGATGGCGTTGGTGACCAGTTCGCTGACCACCAGCTCCGTGGTGAAGGCCAGCTCCTCCAGGTCCCACTCGGTGAGCTGCCGGGCCGCCGCCTTGCGCGCCTCCGCGACGACGGCCGGGTCGCCGGGCAGGTCCCAGTCCGCGACCTGGTCGCCGCCGAGGAGCCGGGTACGGGCCATCAGCAGGGCCACGTCGTCGTGCGGACGGTCCGGGACCAGCGCCTCGACCACACTCCGGCAGCGCAGCTCGAGCGAGCCCGCCTCCTGCTCCAGAGCCCGGCGCAGCCGCTCCCGGTCCGCGTCGACGGCCCGGCCGGACCCGCCGGCCAGCAGACCGTCGGTGTGCAGGGCCAGCGTGCTGCCCTCCGCCAGGGCCACCTCGACCGACTGGAAGGGCGGTCCGCCCGCGCCGAGCGGCGGCCCCTGCGGCAGGTCGACGAACATGACGCCGCCGTCGGGCAGCACCACGGCGGGCGCGGGATGGCCCGCGGCCGCCATCACGCACTGCCCGTCGACGGGGTCGTAGATGACGTAGAGACACCCGGAGCCCACGGCCCACGTGCTGTCGGCTCCGCCGGGGTCCTGCCCGACGCCCTCCTCCCGGGCCGCCGTCGCCACCAGGTCGTCGAGGTGGGCGAGCACCTCCTCGGGCGGCAGATCCAGCGCCGCGAGCGTCCGTACGGCGGTCCGCAGCCCGCCCATAGCGGCGGCGGCGCCGATGCCGTGGCCCGGGACCTCGCCCACCACCAGGGCGACGCGCGAGCCGGACAGCGGGATCAGGTCGTACCAGTCGCCGCCGAGGCCGGTCAGCTCGTCGGCCGGCCGATAGCAGGCGGCCACCTCCACCGCGCACTGCTCGGGCAGCCGGTGCGGGAGCAGATTGCGCTGCAGGACCAGGGCGGCGTCCCGTTCTCGGGTGTAGCGGCGGGCGTTGTCCACGCACACGGCCGCCCGTGACACGAGATCCTCGGCCAGGTGCAGGTCGTCCTCGTCGAAGGGCTCCTGGTGGCGCCGCCGGAAGAACGTGGTGACGCCGAGGGTGACACCCCGGGCCCGGACCGGCACCACCAGCACGCTGTGCAGGCCAAGGTCCAGGAAGGTCCTCTCCGGGCCGGCGGGGGAGTCGGTGCCCCACTCCGGGGCGAGCGGGTCGAGGCGCTCCCCGCGCCAGGAGCGGCCCTTGGCCAGACAGCGGATCGGGGGCGAGCCGGGCGGGTACACGATGTCGTCGCCGATGCCGACGGTCCGGGTCACGTCGGGGTCCGCCGACTGCCGTCCCGCCCGCCGCAGCCGCACCGGCCCCGATCCGTCCCACGGGCCGGGCGCCGGCTCCGCTCCCCGCAGCACCGACTCCAGCAGGTCCACGATGACGAGGTCGGCGAACGCCGGCACGGCCACGTCGGCCAGTTCCTGCGCGGTCCGCACGATGTCCAGGCTGCGGCCGATCTGTTCGCCGGCCCGGTCGAGCAGGGCCAGCCGCTGCCGGGCGCGGTGCCGGGCGGTGATGTCCACGACGGTGTAGTAGACGCCCATCGGGTGACCCCGCTCGTCCTCGAGCCGGGTGAACGACAGCACGTGCGCGGTCTCGCGGTGCGGCGCGGACCGAACGTGCCCGACGTGCTCGTAGCCGACGACCGTCTCCCCGGTCGCCAGCACGTGCCGCATCTGCGCCTCCACGGCCTCGGAGTCCAGGCCCGGCTGCACGTCCGCCAGCCGCAGGCCGAGCCGCCCCTGCGGCGGTCCGCCGCCGAACCGGGCCAGGGCGTCGTTCGACCACACGAACCGCAGGTCCGTGTCCACGACGGCGATGCCGATGGGGGAGCGGGCGACCATCTGCTCCAGCACCGTGCGGTGCATGTTCCAGCCGGGGGCGTCGGCCATCCCGGACAGCAGCACCAGCCAGCGCGAGGGGCCGCGGGCCTCCTCGGCGGCGGCGATCCGCGCCATGACCCTGACCGGCGTCCCGTCGCCGCGCCGCACCCACAGCAGCCCCGCCCAGCCGCCGTCCCTGCGCCACCGCTCGACCAGCTCCGGCACCCGCCCGGCGTCCTCGGCGGCCACCAGGTCGGCCAGGCGGGTGCCCACCACCTCGGCGGCCGGGTACGCCAGCAGCCGCTGCGCCTCGGCGCTCCAGCTCGTCACCACCCCCGCCGCGTCGAGCAGCAGGGGCGCGGCGTCGGCCACGTCGAACCGCCGACGGGCAACGTCGTGCTCCTCGTCTGTGCCCACGGCCGACCTCTCTGTCGCTGAGAGTGGTCTACCACTACTTGACTCAATCTTGCCCCTCGACGACCGGACCGCGCGGCCCCACGACACCGAGGCGACGGCCGACCGGACCACTCCGCCCCCGACGGCGGCCCCCCCACGAAGGCCTCCTCCCGCACGGACCGGCCGGCCCACCCGCCCTGGCACCAAGGCCGGCCGTACACCCGGAGCGGGCACGACCGCCCTCGGCGGGCTGCTCGGGCACCACCGGCCCTGGCACCGAGGCCGGCCGTATGCCCGGGGCGGGCACGACCGCCCCCGGTGGGCTGCTCGGGCGCCGTCGGCCCTGGCACCGAGGCCGGCCGTATGCCCGGGGTGGGCACGACCGCCCTCGATGGACCGCTCGGGCGCCATCGGCTGGCTCCGCGCCTCGGTGGACTGCTCGGGCATCACCGCCTCGACGCGTGCCTCGGCGGGCTGCTCGGGCACCGTCGGCTCGATCCGCGCCTCGGCGGACCGTTCGGGCACCGCCCAGCCCGCCCCCGAGCCCGGCCCGCCCCCGAGCCGAGGCTGCCCCCGCGCGAGGCCGCCCCCGCAGACCGTGCCCTCCCTCACCTCACGGAGTGGGGTCCGGTTGCTCCGGCCGGCGGTTCGCGTGTCGGCCGGTGTCGGAAATGCGGCGCGGGCAGTCCCGGCCGGCGTCGGACACCTGACGCGGGCAGTCCCGGCCGGTGTCGGACACGCGGCGTCGGACAGTGCCGGCCGGTGTCGGACACGCGGTGTCGGGCAGTGCCGGCCGGAGCAGGGGAGGAGCCCGCGTCGGGCAGCCCCGGCCGGCGTCGGGGGGTCAGCCCCGGGTCAGGACCCGCTCCAGTGCCCCCAGTGCCGTCGTGAGCTCCTCCTCGGTGATCGTCAGCGGTGGGGCCAGGCGGATGGTCGAGCCGTGGGTGTCCTTGGCCAGGACGCCCTCCCGGAGCAGGCGCTCGCCGATCTCGCGGCCCGTGCCGACGGCCGGGTCCACGTCGACGCCCGCCCACAGCCCGCGCGCCCGGAACCCGACGACTCCCTTGCCGGCCAGCGCGGTCAGCCCGTCGCGGAGCACCGTGCCCAGCTCGGCGGCCCGGCGCTGGAACTCACCCGTCTCCAGCAGCTCGACCACCGCCGTGCCGACCGCGGCGGCGAGCGGATTGCCGCCGAACGTCGACCCGTGCTCGCCCGGCCGCAGGACACCCAGCACGTCCCGGCGGGCGACCACCGCGGACACCGGGACGATGCCGCCACCGAGCGCCTTGCCCAGGAGCAGGACGTCGGGCACGACCGACTCGTGCTCGACGGCCAGCGTCCGGCCCGTGCGGCCGAGGCCCGACTGGATCTCGTCCGCGATGAACAGGCACCCCGCGCGGCGGGTCAGCTCACGCACGCCGGTCAGATAGCCCTCGTCCGGGATGACCACACCCGCCTCGCCCTGGATGGGCTCGATGAGCACCGCGGCCGTCGTCTCGTCGACCGCCGCCTCCAGCGCGGCCAGGTCGTTGTACGGCACGATCCGGAAGCCGGGCGTGAACGGCCCGAAGCCCGCCCGTGCCGTCTCGTCCGTGGAGAACGACACGATCGTCGTCGTCCGGCCGTGGAAGTTGTCCGCCGCGACCACGATCGTCGCGCGGTCGGCGGGCACGCCCTTCACCTCGTACGCCCACTTGCGGGCCACCTTGATCCCGCTCTCCACCGCCTCCGCGCCGGTGTTCATGGGCAGCACCATGTCCAGCCCCGTCAACTCCGCGAGCCGCTCGGCGAATTCGGCGAGCCGGTCGTTGTGGAAGGCGCGTGAGGTGAGGGTGAGGCGGTCGAGCTGCGCGTGCGCCGCCTCGACCAGCGCGGGGTGCCGGTGGCCGAAGTTGAGGGCCGAGTAACCGGCCAGCAGGTCGAGGTAGCGGCGGCCCTCGACGTCCTCCACCCAGACGCCCTCGGCACGGGCGACGACCACGGGCAGCGGGTGGTAGTTGTGCGCCAGCACCGGCTCCTCGGCGCGGATCAGGCCGGCGGAGGTGCGCGTACGGACAGGAACACGGACGGGAGCTGTCATGAGCGGATCTCCTGGGTGCAGCACTTGATGCCTCCGCCGGCCTTCTGGAACTCCGAGAGGTCGACGGGGACGGGGACATAGCCGCGGTCGGTGAGGCGGGAGGCGAGGGCTTCCGCCCGCGGGGCGATGAAGACATGGCGCCCGTCGGAGACGGAGTTCAGGCCGAACGTCATCGCGTCGTCACGGGTGGCCGGCACCGCGTCCGGGTACAGCCGCGCGAGCACCTCCCGGCTGCCCGGCGAGAACGCCTCCGGGTAGTACACGATGTTTCCGTCGTGCCCGTCGTGCCCGTCGTGCCCGTCGTGCCCGTCGTGCAGGACGAACAGGGCCGTGTCCAGGTGGTAGAAATACGGGTCCACCAGCGTCAGGCTGATCACCGGGTGGCCGAAGAACTCCTGGACCTCGCGGTGCGCCGAACGGGCCGTCCGGAACCCGGTGCCGGCCAGCATGTACCGGCCCGTCCACACCAGGTCGCCCTCGCCCTCGCAGACGGAGCCGGGACGGTGGACGTCGTAGCCCGCCGTCCTGAACCACGTCTCGTAGTGCGTGGACTCGGGGCGACGCTCGGGCGCGCGGAAGAGGGAGCCGAAGACCCGGCCGTCGACGACGACCGCCGAGTTCGCGGCGAAGACCATGTCCGGGAGACCGGGGACCGGCTCCACGATGTCGACGGTGTGCCCGTGCGCCCGGTAGGCGCGGATCAGTGTCTGCCACTGCTCCTGGGCGAGGTCGACGTCGACGCGGGTGTCGGGATGCATCCAGGGGTTGATCGCGTACTGCACGGCGAAGTGTCTGGGTTCGCAGACGAGGAAACGCCGTCGGCGCGGCACACGGGAATCGGTCACAGAGGGGTTCCTCCGCTTCCTGCGGTGTCGATGAGGGGTGACACCACCGTAGGAAGTGCCGCACACGGCCGACAAGGAACAGGAAGTGCGTGTTCACGCAGGAACACTGCGTCTACCGCCCTTTCAGCGCACGTCCGCTGCGTGCCCCGGCGCCTGCTCCGGCGCTTGCTCCGGCGCGATCTGGTTGGCGCCCGCCTCCGGGCTCTCCGGGAGGAGGTGGGACAGCACCATCACGCTGATCGTCTTCCGGATGAACGGCTCCACGCGGATCCGCTCCAGCACCTCCTCGAAGTGCTCGACATCCCGCGCCCGCACATGCAGCAGCGCGTCCGCCCCGCCGGTCACCGTCATCGCCGCGGTGATCTCCGGATGGTTGCGGACCACCTCCGCGAGCCGCCGGGGCGGTGCCGCACCCTCGCAGTACACCTCCACGTACGCCTCCGTACGCCAGCCCAGCGCCGACGGCCGCACCGTGGCCGTGAACCCGGTGATCACGCCGGAGTCGCGCAGCCGGTCCACCCGCCGCTTGACCGCCGTCGCGGAGAGCCCGACCACTGCGCCGATCTCGGCGAAGCTGCTCCTGGCGTTCGCCATCAGCGCGGTGAGGATCTTCCGGTCGAGCTCGTCGAACGGCGTGGGCCTGCTGTTCATCCGGGCACTGTACCCAGCCCCCGCGGGTGCCTCGCCCGACGCCGAGGTCCGCACCCCGGCAGATGTCCAGGCGTACGAATTACTCCTACACTCCACCTTCATGCTGCGCGCCCTGGCTGTCGACGACGAACGCCCCTCGCTGGAGGAACTGCTCTACCTCCTGAACGCAGACCCCCGCATCGGCAGCGCGGAGGGCGCCGGTGACGCGACCGAGGCCCTGCGCCGGATCAACCGCGCGCTGGAGTCGGGCCCGGACGGGCCCGAGGCGATCGACGTCGTCTTCCTCGACATCCACATGCCCGGCCTCGACGGACTGGACCTCGCCCGCCTGCTCACCGGGTTCGCCAAGCCGCCGCTGGTCGTGTTCGTCACCGCGCACGAGGACTTCGCCGTCCAGGCCTTCGACCTCAAGGCCGTCGACTACGTGCTCAAACCCGTGCGCAAGGAACGGCTCGCGGAGGCCGTCCGGCGGGCCGCCGAACGCAGCGACTCCGGCCCCCGCATACCCGTCCACGAGCCCGACCCCGACCACATACCCGTCGAACTCGGCGGCGTCACCCGTTTCGTCTCCGTCGACGACATCACGCACGTCGAGGCCCAGGGCGACTACGCCCGCCTCCACACCGACCGGGGCAGCCATCTCGTCCGCATCCCGCTGTCCGCTCTGGAGGAGCGCTGGCGTTCCCGCGGCTTCGTCCGCATCCACCGCCGCCACCTGGTCGCCCTGCGCCACATCGGCGAGCTGAGGCTGGACGCGGGCACGGTGAGTGTCCTGGTCGGCTCCGAGGAACTCCAGGTCAGCCGCCGCCACGCCCGCGAGCTGCGGGACCTGCTGATGAGGAGGTCGTGACGTGCCGCAGAACCCCACCGAACGCCGGGTCGTCGTCATCGGCCCGCCCCGCCGCGTCCGCCGCGTCTCCGGTTATTACCGCCCGCGCACCGAGATCGACGAACAGACCACCCTCGGCCACACCTACGTCCGCTCCCTGATGCGCACCCAACTGCGTGCCGCCCTCGCGGTGTTCGCGGTCCTCGGCCTGCTCATCGGCCCGCTCCCGCTGCTGTTCGCCGCGCTGCCGGACGCCCGCCGCCTGGAGTGGGCCGTCCTCGGCTTCGGCCTCTACGCCCCGCTGGTCCTGCTCGCCCGCTGGTACGTGCGCCGGGCCGAACGCAACGAGCGGGACTTCGTGCGCCTCGTCGAAGACCGGTGAACTGAGCCGGATGAACTCGAACTACGCGGTCCCCGCCGTCGCCCTGGTCGTCGTCGCCACCGTCCTCGTCGGCGCCTTCGGCCTGCGCATCTCCCGCACCACCTCCGACTTCTACGTCGCCTCCCGCACCGTCGGCCCCCGCCTCAACGCGGCCGCCATCAGCGGCGAGTACCTCTCCGCCGCCTCCTTCCTCGGCATCGCCGGCCTGGTCCTGGTGCAGGGCCCCGACATGCTCTGGTACCCGGTCGGCTACACCGCCGGCTATCTGGTCCTGCTCCTGTTCGTCGCCGCCCCGCTGCGCCGCTCCGGCGCCTACACGCTGCCCGACTTCGCCGAGGCCCGGCTCGCCTCCCAGGCGGTACGGCGGCTCGCGGGCGCCTTCGTCGTCGGTGTCGGCTGGCTCTACCTGCTGCCCCAGCTCCAGGGTGCCGGGCTGACGCTGACCGTGCTGACCGGGGCGCCCGGATGGCTCGGCGGAGTGATCGTGGCGGCCGTCGTGGTCGCCACCGTCGCCGCCGGCGGCATGCGCAGCATCACCTTCGTGCAGGCCTTCCAGTACTGGCTCAAACTCACCGCCCTGCTCGTCCCCGCCCTCTTCCTGGTGCTCGCCTGGCAGGGCGACGGGGCACCCCGGCACGCCTTCGAGGAACCGGCCACCTTCCGCGAGCAGCGGACCGTCCGCGTCGACGCCGGCCTCGACCTCAAGCTGGCCGCCCCCCTCACGGTCACGGTGAGCGGCACGGTCGACGGCCGCCCGTACGACGACGAGCGGCTCCGGCTGCCCGCCGGCACCCACCGCGTCGAACAGGGCACCCGCCTCGCCTTCGAGCGGGGCGCGGCCGTCCCGGCCGCCGACCGCGGCAGCAACGGCGGCATGTCGACCTCCCTCGCCGCGGGCCGCGAGGAACGCCCGCTGTACGCCACGTACGGACTGATCCTCGCCACCTTCCTCGGCACCATGGGCCTGCCGCACGTCGTCGTCCGCTTTTACACCAGCCCGCACGGCGTCGCCGCCCGCCGCACCACGGTCGTCGTGCTCGCCCTGATCGGCGGCTTCTACCTGCTGCCGCCCGTCTACGGCGCGCTCGGCCGGCTCTACGCCCCCGAGCTCACCCTGACCGGCGACGCGGACGCCGCCGTCCTGCTGCTGCCCGAGCGGGTCATCGGCGGCCTCGGCGGTGACCTGCTCGGCGCGCTGATCGCGGGCGGGGCCTTCGCCGCGTTCCTGTCCACGGCCTCCGGGCTGACCATGGCGGTCGCGGGCGTGCTCACCCAGGACGTGCTGCCCTCGCGCGGGGTACGGCACTTCCGGCTGGGCACGGTGCTCGCCATGGCCGTACCGCTCGCCGCGAGCGTTCTGGCCGGCGGACTGCCCGTCGCGGACGCGGTGGGACTGGCCTTCGCCGTGTCGGCCTCCTCCTTCTGCCCGCTGCTCGTCCTCGGCATCTGGTGGCGGCGGCTGACCCCGCCGGGCGCGGCGGCGGGCATGCTGGTCGGCGGCGGCTGCGCGTTCGCCGCCGTGGCCGCGACCATGGCGGGCTTCCCGGGCACCGGCCCGCTGCACGCCCTGCTCGCCTGGCCCGCGCTCTGGTCGGTGCCGCTGGCGTTCCTCACCATGGTGCTGGTGTCCCTGGCGACGGCCGGGCGGGTGCCGGCGGGGACGGCGGCGATCCTGGCCCGCTTCCACCTGCCGGAGGAACTGCGGGCGGAGGTGAAGGCATGAGCGGGTTCCTGGCCGGACTGTGCGTGGCGATCCTCCCGCTGCTGGCCGCCGGCTTCTGGCTCGGCCGGCGCACCGCCCGCCCGCAGAACCTCGGCGGACTCGGCACGCCCGTCGAGCACGCCACCTTCGAGACCCTGCACACCGCCTCCCTCGCCGCGCCCCCGCTGCGGGCGGGCCTCACGGAGGAGACCGCGCGCAAGTCGGCCCGCCGGCTGCGCACCCTGCTCGGCACCGACGCGCTGTGTCTGACCGACCAGGAGGAGGTCCTGGTCTGGGACGGCGTGGGCGGCCACCACCGCGCCGAGATCATGGAACGCCTCGCCGGGCCCCTGGAGACCGGCCGCGGCGAGGCCTTCCGGCTCACGTGCGACACGCCCGACTGCCCGGTGCGCTGGGCGGTGGTCACCCCGCTCACCGTCGACGACCGCGTCCACGGCGCCCTGGTCGCCTGCGCGCCGCGCGAGTCCGCGGTCCTGGTCCGGGCGGCCGGAGAGGTCGCCCGCTGGGTGTCCGTGCAGCTCGAACTCGCCGACCTCGACCAGTCCCGCACCCGCCTCATCGAGGCCGAGATCAAGGCCCTGCGCGCCCAGATCTCCCCGCACTTCATCTTCAACTCGCTCGCGGTGATCGCCTCGTTCGTCCGCACCGACCCCGAACGCGCCCGCGAACTGCTCCTGGAGTTCGCCGACTTCACCCGCTACTCGTTCCGCAGACACGGCGACTTCACCACGCTGGCCGACGAACTCCACGCCATCGACCACTACCTGGCGCTCGTCCGGGCACGCTTCGGCGACCGCCTTTCGGTCACCCTGCAGATCGCCCCCGAGGTGCTGCCGGTGGCCCTGCCGTTCCTCTGCCTCCAGCCGCTCGTCGAGAACGCCGTCAAGCACGGCCTGGAGGGCAAGGCGGTGCTCGCCGGCAAGAGCCACATCAGCATCACCGCACAGGACGCCGGCGCCGAGGCCCTCGTCGTCATCGAGGACGACGGCGCGGGCATGGACCCCGCCCTGCTGCGCCGCATCCTCGCGGGCGAGGTCAGCCCGTCCGGCGGGATCGGACTGTCCAACGTCGACGACCGGCTCCGCCAGGTGTACGGGGACGACTACGGCCTCGTCATCGAGACCGCCGTCGGCGCCGGCATGAAGATCACCGCCCGGCTGCCGAAGTACCAGCCGGGAGTGCACTCCGCGAGCCGCCTTACCGGCGCCTGACGGACATCCGCGACGCCCGAGGCCGTCCCCGCCACATCCGGCGGGTCCCCGCCGCATCCGGCGGCCGGCCGCCGTGCCCGGCGGTCCCGGGCTGCTCGTGGCGGCCTCGTCACGTGCCGCGGGTGGCCACCATCGCGAGGGTGAGCAGCCCCAGCACGACCCAGCCGAACCACAGCCAGCCGTTGCTGCCGAGCGCCACCGTGTAGGCGGTCACCGCGACGAGTCCGCCGACGGTGAGCACCCCCATCGTCTTCGTCGAGCTGTCCGTGGAACCGGGCATCGCGACACCCTCCTCATGGTCCGTCTCCCTCCATGGTGCCCCCGTTCTGCCTCCGCACGGTGCACACGACGAAATGTGTGCCGTTCTTCCAGGGCCCCTCGCTCGTCCAGGAGCCCGCCGTGTACACCGACGGGTCGAACCCGTAGTCGCCCGGCGGCACCTCACGCCCGCACGCCACGTCCGACTCCGTACGCGCCTCGGCGAGCGTGACCTCGGCACCCAGCCGGGTGAACCCGAGCACCTCCTCGTCGTGCGGCCCGGCGCAGGACACCAGCCGGGCGTCCCGGTTGGAGCGGACGTCCAGACAGTCCCGCTTCTGCATGGTCGCCGTGTCCGCGAAGGCCGAGCCGGGCTTCCGGTGGCCGTCCAGCGGCCCGTGGACCGGCCCGTGCGCGCCCAGCACCAGACAGGCGGTGCGCCGCCCGGCCGCCCGGAACCCCTCGTCGGTCGGCACCACGGCGAGCGCGCGCACATCGGCGAGCTTCTCCCGGACCTCCCGCGTCCGCTCCTCGCACCGGGCCGGCCCCAGCCGTCGCGCCTCGTCCGCCGACGCCGCCTCCACGAGGGCCAGCACCTGTCCGTCCGGCACCTGGTCCGCGCAGGTGGGATCCAGCGCCAGCCGGGGCACGCCCTGGAAACGGGCGGCGCCCGCCCAGTCGGCGAGCACGCAGTCGCCCTGCCGCAGCGGCTTCGCCAGCCCGACCGCCTCCCCGTACGGCGGCCCGGTCCCGTCACCGGACCGGTCGGCGATGGCGTACCAGACCCCGCCCAGCGCGAGCGCCAGCCCGAGCCCGCAGGCGACGACGGCCCGCAGCGCGGGCGACCGCTCACGCCGCCGCCGGCCCGGCTCGGCCGTGGTCGGCGGGGGTGGCCCGAGGACGTGCGGCGGCGCGAACGGCTCCGCGGCCGGCCCGGACCCGGACGGCCCGTACCCCTGCGGATCCCCCGGCGGCGCGGGCGCCCCCGCCCAGGGAGGCTGCGACCCCAGGTCGGTCCGGGTGCGGGCGTACGCCTCCGGCTGCGGGGCGACGATCCGCGACAGCGCGGCCTCGGTCTCCGCCGCCGTCAGCCGCCGGTCGGGGTCCTTCGCCAGCAGGGCCCCGAGGACGGGCCCCAGCGCCCCGGCCTGCTCGGTCGGCCGTGGCTCCTCCATCACCACCGCGGTGATCTCGGCGAGGTGCGACTCCCGTTCGAAGGGCCCCAGACCCTCCACCGCGTGATAGAGGGTGCAGCCCAGCGAGAACAGGTCGGCGGCCGGGGTGGGCGCCCCGCCCGTGGCGCGCTCGGGCGCCAGATACCCCGCCGTGCCCACGAGCACGGACGCCCGTGTGTACCGCGTCTCACCGGCGTCCGGCCGCACGGAGATGCCGTAGTCCATGAGCAGGACCCGTCCGTACGGCGCTCCCGTGCGGTCCGGCGCCAGCAGGATGTTCGCCGGTTTCACGTCCCGGTGCAGCACACCCCGCTCGTGCCCGGCGGTCAGCGCGTCGAGCACGGCCAGCCCGACGCGGGCGCACTCGGCCGGGGCCAGCGGCCCGCGCGTCTCGACCAGATCGCGCAGGTCCACGGCGCCCGCCACGTGCTCCATGACGATCCACGGCAGCCCCTCGTGCTCCAGCACGTCGTGCACGGTCACCACATGCGGATGGCCGCGCAGCCCGGCCGCGTGCCGGGCCTCCGCACGGGCCCGGGCGACCCGCGCCTCCCGCTCGTGACCGGCCTCGGCCGGGTCGCGGAACACGATCTCCTTGAGCGCGACCTCGCAGGCGAGTCTCTGGTCGTGGGCGAGCCACACATGGCCCATCCCGCCGCTGCCGAGCCGGTCCAGCAGCACATAGCGGCCGGCGACGACCCGGCCCACTCCCGACGTCGGTGATCCTGAGGGCATCCGGTGACTCCCGGGTTCTGCGGAGGCGCTACGTACGCGCGCCGACGGTCGGCTCGCCGGGCACCGGCCCACCGCGTGCCCTGACGCTCATGGCCGGCGCGCTGCTCGCGGGTGCGCTGCTCGCGGGTTCGCCGGGTTCGCCGGTGACCGGGTCACTGGTGACCGGGTCGCTCGGCGGAGGGGGTGCGCTGCTGCTGACCGGGTCGCCGGTCGGGGGCGCGCCGCTGACCTCCGGCGGCACGCTCGTCACCTGCGGCGGCGCGCCGGCCGGAGGATCGGAGGCGGGCGCCGTGTCCGACGCGGGCGAGGCCGGCCCGGAACCGGGGGCGGGGTCCGCCGACGACGGCGGCCCGGCATCGGGCGGTGGACTCGGCACCGGCGGATCCGATCCGGGCGGCGTACCGGACGAGGCACCGGACGAGGCACCGGACGAGGGCGCGGACGGAGAAGCTCCCGGCCCGCTCCCGGACGGCGGCGGCGCCGACGTCGACGCCGACGCCGACGGGCCGGAGGGCCCGGACGCCGGGGGAGCGGTCGTCCCACCGGAGGTGTCGCCCGACGTGTCGCCCCCGTCGCCCGAGGTGTCCCCGGGCGGAGCCCCGGAGTGGCCCCCGGCCACGGTCAGCGTCACGTACTGCCCGAACCGCAGCTCGGTCCCCGCCCGCGGGTCGGTCGCCGTGACCTTCGCCCCGTCCGGCGGCAGCCCCGTCCCGTCGTGGCCGGCCGCCAGCCCCGTGTCGGCCAGTCGCCGGCTCGCCTGCCCGAACGTGGTCCCCGCGAGGTCCGGCACCGCACGCCGCTGCCGTGTGTCGAACACGGCGTCGTCCTCGCCCGCCGTGCCGACCGGCCGGCTGATGCCCCGCGCGGGCTCCTCGACGTCGACCAGGGCGAGCCGTGCCAGGGTCCGGGAGGCGGGCCGCACGGCCACCACCGAGGAACGGTCGTATCCCTGCCACTTTTTGTTGCCGTCCTCGAACTCGACGGAGATCCGGCTCGTGTCCCCCTCGAAAGGCCGCAGCGGATTTCCGCATGAGCACTTCACGGCAGGAAGTCCCCGCTGATCCACGAGAATGGCGATTCCGGCCTGGAGAAGGGAGTGGTAAGGGACTGCCTTTCCCTTCTTGTAGTCGTGATTCTTCACGAGGGTGTCGTGACGCAGCAGAACAGGGGTGAGCCGTTCCAGATAATCCGGGATCCCGTCGGTGGTGATGTCCAGCGCGCGGGCCCATGCCCCGGCCTTCCGCTCGTTCGAAGGATCCGCGAGAAACTGTTCGAGCCGCTCGACGTCACAGACCGTCGGCTGCTTCGAGCCCCCGTACAGGCCCGGTGTGTCGCCCTGCCGGAGCCCGCCCCGCACGGGCCGCGACCGGACCTGGGCATCTGTGCCGAGTCCGCTGCTCTCGTCGAAGAACGGGGCCAGGGAGGGCACGCCCGCGGCGACCGCCTTCACCACCAACAAGGGCGCTTGCCTGTCACACCCGCTCAGGACAAGAACGAAAACCAGCAGACCCGCAATCTTTCTCGCGGGCCTTTGCATACATGCGTGACGCGTCATCACCGCTCCCCCTTGCGGTTCCCCCAACGCGCCTCATGCTACTGAATGAGAAGCCGTTCAACGCCCGCGTGCGTTCAATGAGGCCAAATAGGCGTTGTATGCCTCGAGTTCCTTGTCGCCGTCCCGGTCGGCGGCCCGGTCCGTGCGCCGGGCCTGCCGCTGTTCGGACCTGTACCACTGGAACAGCAGTGCGATCAGCACCAGCACGGACGGAATCTCACTGAACGCCCAGGCGATACCGCCGGCCGCGTTCTGGTCCGAGAGCGCGTCGATACCGAGGGAGGCGGGCGGGTTCTTGAACGTCCCGACCATCGGCTCGGACGCCATCATGAGCGCGATGCCGAAGAAGGCGTGGAAGGGCATGCCGGCGAACAGTTCCAGCATCCGCATCAGATAGCCGGGGCGGTTGGGACCCGGGTCCACTCCCATGATCGGCCAGAAGAAGACCACGCCGACGGCGAGGAAGTGCACCATCATCGCGACGTGCCCCGTCTTGGACCCCATCAGGAAGTCGAAGATCGGCGTGAAGTACAGCGCGTACAGGCTCGCGATGAAGAGCGGGATGGTGAACGCCGGGTGGGTGATGATCCGCATGTAATGGCTGTGCAGGAACATCAGCAGCACTTCCCGCGGCCCCTTGCGGCCGCGCCCCGCCGTGGGCAGCGCGCGCAGCGCCAGCGTGATCGGGGCGCCCAGCAGGAGCAGGATGGGCGACAGCATGCTGATCACCATGTGCTGCACCATGTGCACGCTGAACATGACCATGCCGTAGTCGTTCAGCCCGGTGCACATCACGAGTGCGATGCTCAGCACCCCGGTGACGTACGCGATCGTCCGGCCCACCGGCCACGCGTCCCCGCGCCGCCGCAGCCGCACGACGCCCCACCCGTACAGCGCGAGCCCGAGCAGGCAGGCCACGAGGAAGAAGGGGTCGGCCGACCACTGAAGTCCTCGCCCCAGCGTGAACGGCGGCAGGTCCATGGTCATGCCGTGCCCGCTGTGATCCATTCCGCCCGGCTCCTGATGCGTGGGGTTGTACGTGTCTGTCCGCCCCCAGACTAGAACCGCCCCCGGTCGCGCCTGCGACCGGGGGCGGTACAGCCAGAGCCGAGAGGGTGCCGGCTAGAGCACGCACTCCGCTTCCGCGTACCGGTCCGCGGGAACCGTCTTCAGCGTCTCCACGGCCTTTGCCAGGGACACCATCACGATGTCCGTCCCCCGCAGAGCCGTCATCCTGCCGAACTCGCCCCGGTGCACGGCCTCCACCGCGTGCCACCCGAACCGCGTGGCCAGCACCCGGTCGTAGGCGGTGGGCGTCCCGCCCCGCTGCACATGCCCGAGGATCACCGGCCGCGCCTCCTTGCCGAGCCGCTCCTCCAACTCGACGGAGAGCTGCCGCGCGATCCCCGCGAACCGCTCGTGCCCGTAGACGTCCTTGCCGCCCTCGTCGAAGGCCATGGTGCCCGGCACCGGCTTGGCGCCCTCCGCCGCGACGACGATCGCGAACCGCTTGCCCGCCTGGAACCGCTCGCCGACCCTGCGGGCCAGCTCCTCGATGTCGAAGGGCCGCTCCGGGACGACGATGGCGTGGGCGCCGGCCGCCATGCCGGAATGCAGCGCTATCCAGCCGGTGTGGCGGCCCATGACCTCCACGACCAGGACGCGCTGGTGGGACTCGGCGGTGGTCTTGAGCCGGTCCAGGGCCTCGGTCGCCACCCCCACGGCCGTGTCGAAGCCGAAGGTGACGTCGGTGACCGCGATGTCGTTGTCGATGGTCTTCGGCACGCCCACGATGGGCAGACCGGCGTCCGACATCAGCCGGGCCGCCTTGAGCGTGCCCTCGCCGCCGATCGGGATGACCGCGTCGAGGCCGAGCTCCTGGAGGTGGCCCCGGGCCCGCTCCACACCGTCCCGCAGATGCGAGGGCTGGACCCGGGAGGAGCCGAGGATGGTGCCGCCGCGAGCGAGGATGCCGCTCACCGCGTCCAGGTCGAGCTTGAGGTAGTCGCACTCCAGGAGGCCCTTCCAGCCGTCCCGGAAACCGATGACCTCGTCGCCGTGGTCGGCGACGGCACGGTGTACGACGGACCGGATGACCGCGTTCAGGCCGGGGCAGTCGCCGCCGGACGTGAGGACACCAATGCGCATAGCCCGAAATACCTTCTCCACGTGGGCCGGGGACCGGACCGCGCTGTCCGGCTGGACCCGGTCACCTTATCGGCGTCTGGGGGTGGCTCCGTAGCAGGCGTCCGCCTGGTGGACGCGGCCGCACAAGTGAGCGGACGAGGCGTCAGGCGGGCTTGGTGAAGACTCTGCCGGACGGTACTAGCGCGCCTGTCCAGTCCCCCTGAAGCGCGCGACGGGCGCGCCCGAGGTGTCCCTCGGGCGCGCCCGGAGGCGGCGGCCGCACGTCTCACGCAGGCTGCTGCGCGGAGGCGATCCGCTCGCTGCGGAGCGCCTCGTACCACCGGTCGTCGGTGGGCGGCAGCGCGTTGACGTCCAGCGCCAGCTTCAGCAGCAGGTCGGCGATCAGCGGGTTGCGCGCGAGCACGGGACCGTGCATGTACGTACCGAACACCGTGTCGTTGTACGCCCCCTCGGTGCCGTCACCGGTCCCGTTGCCGTTGCCGAAGCGGACCTTGGCGAGCGGGCGGGCGGTCGGGCCGAGGTGGGTGACGCCCTGGTGGTTCTCGAAGCCGGTCAGCGGGGGCAGGCCCAGGCGCGCGTCGATGTCGCCGAGGACGTCGCCGACGCACCGGTCGCCCTCGCCGCGCACCGAGACCACGTCGAGCAGGCCGAGGCCGGGCTCGCGCTGGCCGAGGTCGTTGACGAACTCGTGGCCGAGGATCTGGTAGCCGGCGCACACCGAGAAGACGATCGCGCCGTTCTCCACGGCGCGGTACAGACCGCCGTCCCGGCGCAGCCGCTCGGCCGCGAGCCGCTGCGGCCGGTCCTCGCCGCCGCCGATCAGGTAGATGTCGCCGGAGGTCGGGATCGGCTGGTCGCTGCGCACGTCGAGCCGGGCCACGTCGAGGCGGCGCTGGCGGGCCCGGCGCTCCACCACGAGGACGTTGCCCTGGTCGCCGTAGGTGCTGAGCAGGTCGGGATAGATCCAGACGATCCGCAGTTGGTTGTCGCTCACAAAAGTCCCCTGAAGTCCGGTGCTCAGTTGCCGACGCGGCGGCGCAGGTCCTGGAAGGCGGTGTAGTTGGCGATGACCTCGATCCGCCCCGGGGGGCACGCCTGGACGGCCTGGTCGAGGGTGTCGCACACCTGGAAGTGCTGGTTGGCGACCTCCAGCCGCACCGCGAGGTCCAGCTTGCGGTCGCCGACGACGCAGATCGGGTGGCCGGTCAGCCGGGTGTAGTCGACGTCCCACAGCCAGGAGGTGTCGGTGCCGTCCGCGCCGCGCGCGTTCACCGAGAGGATCACCGGGGTCGGCGGCGGGTCGATCAGGCTGAACGTCTCGAGCCAGCCGGCCGGGTTCTTCGCGAGCAGCAGCCTGAGGTCGCGCTGCATGAACTGCACCACGTCGTACCGCCCGGCGACCGCCTGCACCTGGTACATGCGTTCCAGGGCGACCTGCGGCGGCACCCCGAAGACGGCGGCGACGGCGGCCGAGGAGGCGGCGTTGGCCTTGTTGGCGCGGCCCGGCAGCTGGAGGTGGATCGGCCAGGCGGACCCGTGCGGATCGAGGACGTGGTCCCCGGACAGCGCCCAGCTCGGGGTCGGCCGGCGGAAGCCGCACTCGCCGCAGAACCAGTCGTCGCCGGGGCGCTGCATCACACCGCCGCAGGACGGGCAGGACCAGGCGTCGTCCTTCCACATCTGTCCGGCGGCGACCCAGATCACGTTCGGGGAGGAGGACGCGGCCCACACCACCAGCGGGTCGTCCGCGTTGGCCACGATGACGGCCTTGCAACCGGCCAGACCCTCCCGCCAGTTCTCGGCGAGCATCCGGGTCTCGGCGGCGCGGTCGAGCTGGTCGCGGGAGAGGTTCAGCAGGGCGATGCACTTGGGGTCGGTGTCCCGGGCGACGCCGGCGAGGTACTTCTCGTCGACCTCGATGACGCCGAAGCGCGCGTCCGAGCTGCCCGCGAGCGCCGAGGTGATGCCGGCGGGCATGTTGGCGCCGAGCGCGTTGGAGACGACCGGACCCGCGGCGCGCAGCGCCTCGGCGATCAGCCGGGTGGTGGTCGTCTTGCCGTTGGTCGCCGAGACCAGGGTCACGTCCAGGTTCTGGGCGAGCCGGGCGAGGAGGTCGGGGTCGAGTTTGAGTGCCACCCGGCCGCCGATCACCGAACCGCTGCCGCGCCCCGCGGCGCGCGACGCCGCCGCTACCGCCTTGCCCGCGGTCACGGCGATCTTGGCCCGCGGCGAGAGCGGGTCCGAGTTGCCTGCCATCAGTTCTCGATCCTCCTTGCGTACGCGCCGCGCCTCTGCCTCCGGCAACGTGGTGTGGACCTCAGCCTATCGAGATCCCTTCGCACTCCCGAACCGCGGCGCCCGCGCGACGTTCGCGTGACAGGGAGGACCGTACCCTTGCCGTCATGCGACACGGTCCGATCCCGGGCGCCCGCGGGCGCGTCCGGCCCCTCACCCTGCTCGGTGACGACGTTCTGCACGCCCCCTGCGAGGAGGTCACCGACTTCGGCCCGGAACTGGCCCGTCTCGTGGAGGACTTGTTCGCCACCATGTACGCGGCGCAGGGCGTCGGCCTGGCGGCGAACCAGATCGGCGAGCCCTTGCGGGTGTTCGTGTACGACTGCCCGGACGACGACGACGTGCGACACGTCGGCCACGTGGTCAACCCCCGCCTGGTCGCGGCGGACGGCATCGTGATCCGCGGCCCGGAGGGCTGTCTGTCGCTGCCGGGCCTGGAGGCGGGCACGGAACGCCACGACCACGCGGTGGTCGAGGGCTTCACGGCGACGGGCGAGCCGGTCACCGTCGACGGCACGGGATTCTTTGCCAGGTGCTTGCAACACGAGTGCGACCACGTGGCGGGCACGGTGTACGCGGACCGCGTGCGTGGCTGGCGTCACGGAAGGCTGATGCGGCAAGCGGCGCGGGCTTCCTGGCGCAGGTGAGGCGTCCGCCCCTCAGGGGCGCGCAGAACTGCGCGAAGCACCCCACCGGTCCGCAGCCGGACGGCAGCCGTCAGAACCCGGGACCCCCGACCTTGTCGCCCGCGGCGGCGAGCCGCCCCCACAGCAGGTCGGCCAGACTCCGCACCAACTCCGCCCGGCTGCACGGCCGTTCGCCCAGCCACCAGTCGCCCGCCGCATGCATCATCCCGACGATCCCGTGCCCCCACACCCGAGCCAGCTGCTGACCCCCGGGTCCGAGGTCCACCCGGTCCTCGATGACCTGCGCCAGCTCCTCGCCCATCCTGCGCAGCAGCGGCACGCTGTGCTTGCCGACGTCGAACCCCGGATCGCCGACCTGCCCCCCGTCCGCCGGGTGCATCAGGAAGCGGTACACCTGAGGCCGCGCCTCGATCGCCGCCAGATACGTGTCCAGGGTCGCCTCGACCCGCTCCCGCCGTTCCGCCGGTGCGTCCAGTGCGGCGCGGAGCGAGTCGAGCAGCGCGTCCGTGTGCCGCTTGGCCAAGGCCGCGTAAAGTCCGCCCTTGTCGCCGAAGTGGCGATAAAGGATCGGCTTCGTGATGCCGGCCTCGGCGGCGATGGCGTTCATCGAGGCCTGCGGGCCGTCACGCAGCACCACTCTGTCCGCGGCCTCCAGCAGCTCACGCCGGCGGCGGTCGGCGGACCGCTGCTGATCGGTCCGCTGCGTGGTGTCCATGTGCTCTCCCCACCCGTGCTGATTAGGTAACGCCTGCGCAAACTAACACCCAGCATGCCCCCGGCTTCGAACGGGCGGACGGACAGCCGTCAGGAGTTGACTTTTCCTACCCGCGGGTAACAGACTCTCGTTACCGTAAGTAACACGCACGTGCGTCGCCCTGGAGGGGACATGGCCGAGTTCACCATGGAGCTCAACGACGAACAGAAGGAGGTCCGGGACTGGCTGCACGGCTTCGCCGCCGACGTCATCCGCCCCGCGGCCGCCGAATGGGACGAGCGTGAGGAGACTCCCTGGCCGGTCATCCAGGAGGCCGCCAAGGTCGGCATCTACTCGCTGGACTTCTACGCCCAGCAGTACTTCGACCCCACGGGCCTCGGCATCCCGATGGCCATGGAAGAGCTGTTCTGGGGGGACGCCGGCATCGCCCTCTCGATCGTCGGCACCGGACTGGCCGCCGTCGGCGTCCTCGCCAACGGCACCGAGGAGCAGATCGGCACCTGGATCCCCCAGATGTACGGCGACGCCAACGATGTCAAGGTCGCCGCGTTCTGCTCCTCCGAGCCCGACGCCGGCTCCGACGTGGCCTCCATGCGCACGCGCGCCGTGTACGACGAGGCCACGGACGAGTGGGTGATCAACGGCACCAAGACCTGGGCCACCAACGGCGGCATCGCCAACGTCCACGTCGTCGTCGCGGTCGTCGACCCGGAGCTGGGCTCCAAGGGCCACGCGTCCTTCATCGTCCCGCCCGGCACGCCCGGCCTCTCCCAGGGGCAGAAGTTCAAGAAGCACGGCATCCGCGCCTCGCACACCGCCGAGGTCGTCCTCGACAACGTGCGCGTCCCCGGGTCCTGCCTGCTCGGCGGCAAGGAGAAGCTGGACGAGCGGCTGGCGCGGGCCCGTGAGCGGGCCAGGGCTGGCGGCGAGCGGGTGAAGAACGCGGCGATGGCCACGTTCGAGGCCTCCCGGCCGGCCGTGGGCGCGATGGCCGTCGGTACGGCACGGGCCGCGTACGAGGTCGCCCTCGACTACGCGAAGACGCGCGAGCAGTTCGGGCGGCCGATCATCGACAACCAGGGCGTGGCCTTCCAGCTGGCGGACATGCGCACGTCCATCGACGCGGCGCGTCTGCTGGTGTGGCGTGCGTCCTGGATGGCGGTCAACGGGAAGCAGTTCACCGCGGCCGAGGGCTCGATGTCGAAGCTGTTCGCCAGCGAGACGGCGAAGCAGGTCACGGCCCAGGCGGTCCAGATCCTCGGCGGCAACGGCTACACGCGGGAGTACCCGGTGGAGCGGATGCACCGGGACGCCGCGATCTACACGATCTTCGAGGGCACCAGTGAGATCCAGCGGCTGGTGATCGCGCGGACCCTGTCGGGGATGCCGATCCGGTAGCGCCCCCGGGGCGCGGGTACGGTGCGTGCCGTCGGCCTTCGCGTCAGGTCACGCCGTTCCCCGCGCCCCTGGACGGCGGGCCCGGTCTCCGGTGTCTCACCGGTGTCTCACCGGTGTCTCAGCGGCGTCAGCTGCTCGATGTCGTACCTCGCCCGCAGTTCCTCGATCGCCGCGTGGTCCGGCGGGCCCCCGTTGCCCAGAATCTCCAGCAACTCCTCGAAGTAGCGCTCGTGATCCGGCGGCGGGGACGCCTGGAAGAACATCTTCGCGGGCTCGTCCGTCGGGTTCGCGAACGCGTGCGGACACCCCGGCGGTACGACGATCACGGTGCCCGGTGTCGCCCGTACCACCCGGTTGCCCGACCCCGACTCCCAGCGCTGCCAGGAGTCGGGCGTGCGCACCCGCGGCTCGAAGGCGAGGACGTCCAGCTCGCCTTCGAGGACGTAGAACAACTCCTCGCTGCGGGTGTGCACATGGGCGCCCACGTCGAAGCCCGGGGGCACGATCACCTCGAAGGCGGACGCCATGCGCGAGTGCGAACCGGTCACCTTGAAGGTGACGTGCTGGGCCGGCGTCTGGACGACCCGGCCCTGACCCGGCGGCACCAGCAGCCCCTCCGTCGCCGTCATGGGCAGCTCACCACGTGACGGGCAGGGCTTCGGGCCCGCGGATCAACGCGCCCTTGCGGAAGGGGACCTCCTCGGGCGGCACGGCCAGCTTCAGCCCCGGCAGCCGGTCCAGCAGCGCCTCCACCAGCAGCTCGGACTCCATCCGGGCCAGCATCCCGCCCGGGCAGTAGTGCGGGCCGAAGCCGAACGACACGTGCGGATTGGAGCCGCGGGAGAAGTCGATCAGCTCCGGGTCCGGGAAGACGTCCGGGTCGCGGTTCGCGGCCAGGTACGACACGTAGATCGCGTCCCCCGCCCGGATCCGGTGGCCCCTGATCTCCACGTCCTCCAGGGCGATCCGCGACAGCCCGACCGCGTTGCGGTGCGGGATGTAGCGCAGCAGCTCGTCGATGGCCTTCGGCCTGATCTCCGGTTGTGCGCGCAGCTGTTCGGCCAGGTCCGGCCGGGTCAGCAGGAGATAGAACATCTGGCCGCTGTTGTTGGTGACCGCCTCGCCGCCGATCTGGAGGAGCACCGCGAGTCCGACCGCCTCCTCCGTCGTCACCTCGCCCCGGCCCACGGCGGCACCGAGCAGCGAGGTGACGTCCTCCTCGGTGCTGCCCTCCCGCTCGCCGATGAGCTCGGCGAAGTAGGCGCCCATCTCGTTCCTGGCCTTCTCGCTGACCTGCGCGCCGTGCGAGGAGGACAGGATCAGCTGGGTCCAGGTGTGCATGCCGTGCCGGTCGGCGGCCGGGACCCCCATCAGCTCGCAGATCACCGCGATGGGGAAGGGGATCAGCACGGTCTCCGTGAGATCGGCGGGCGGGCCGTTGGCCAGCAGCTCCTCGACGAGTTCGTCGAGGAGACGACGGGACCTCTCCCGCACCCGCTCCACCCCGCGGGCCGTGAACGCGGCGGCCACCGAGCGGCGCAGCCGGGTGTGGTCCGGCGGGTCCAGGAAACCGACCGCGCCACGGGCCGGGATGAAGTGCGGGGCGAGCCGGGTGACCTGCCGGTCCATGACGGCCTCACGGCCGAACCGGGGGTCGTTGGTCACCATCCGGACGTCTTCGTACCGGGTGACCAGCCAGGCCCATCCCTCGCCGTTGGGCAGCTTGATCCGGTTGACCGGACCCTCCCGCATCAGGCGCTGGAGGACCGGGTCGAAATCCACGCCGGTCAGGTCGAGCGCGGGCCAGTCCCGGACCGGCGGGACGGTCTCGGTGAGGGTCTCTTCCGTCATGCCGTCCTCACAGCCGTCCTGTCGCCGGCCCGCTGCCAGCGGCCCAGGGCCATCTCCGCGGTGATGCCGGGTCCGAACCCGGCGAGCAGCCCGCGCGCCCGGTCAGGGGCGCCGCCCTCGTCGAACAGCCGGCGCAGCGCGTCCAGGACGACGGCGCTGGCGATGTTGCCGTACTCGGTGAGCGTGGCCCGGCTGAACCGGAAGGCGTGCGGGTCGACCTTGAGGAACGTGCTCAGGTCGTCGAGGATGCGGGGCCCGCCCGCGTGGACGATGTAGAAATCCAGGTCGGCCGCGTCCCAGCCGTGCAGGCCCGCGAGCTCTTGGAGCGCCGGGGCGAGCGGCTCCATCGTGGCCGGCACCCGCTTGTCCAGCAGGAAGTGGAATCCGGTGGCCCGGACGTCGTACATGATCCATTCCTCGGTCTTGGGGATCAGGTACGAGCCGTTGCGTTCGAGCACGATGCCCTCGCCGCCCCGGCCGCGCACCACGGCGGCCGCGATCCCGTCGCCGAACAGGCCGTTGGACAGCAGGGAGCCGACGCCGATGTCGGTGGGCTGGTAGCACAGCGAGCAGAACTCGCAGGCCACGATGAGCGCGTTGGCCTCCGGGTAGGCCGTGCAGAAGTCGTGCGCCCGGTTGATCGCGGCACCGCCGGCCGCGCAGCCCAGCTGAGCAATGGGTATCTGCCGGGTGGTGCTGTCGAAGGCCATCTCGTTGATCAGCCAGGCTGTGAGCGAGGGCATCATGAAGCCCGTGCACGAGACGTAGATGATCACGTCGATGTCGGTGGTGAGCAGTTCCGCGTCGTCGAGCGCCCGCTGCACGACCGAGGGGACCCGGGCCTTCGCCTCGGCCACGTAGATCTTGTTGCGCTCCTCGAAGCCGGGGTGCTTGAGGGTCTCCTCGATGGGCTGCACGATGTGCCGCGTGCGCACACCGGTGTTCTCGATCAGCCGGAGTGCCAGGGGCAGTTGCGGGTGGTCGGCGTGGCGGGAACGCGCCAGCTCCAGCGTCTCCTCCATCGTGATCACGTGCTCTGGAACGGACACCGAGGGTCTGCACAATGTCGCCATGAACCGTGCCTGCTTTCGCCTCAGAGGGTGGTCCAGTCCACGATCACCCGCCGGGCCGACGATCTCGCGCGGAGCTACGCCAAACGCAGGAGGGCCCCGCCGGGGCGAGGGGCGGGGCCAGGCGGGACGGACCCGGCGGACGGCGGACGGCCGGCACTCCCTACGGCGTGCTCCCGCTGCTGTGCGCGATGCACGCGACGTCGATCCGATCGGCCAGCTTCGCCAGCTCGATGGTCAGCGCGGCCACCGTGTCCTCGTCGAGCCCGGCCTCCCCGGCCTCGACAAGATGCAGCCACCGCCCGCCCACGGTCCGCAAGAGCTTGCTGACATCGGCGGCAGCCACTTGAAGGGTCCCGCGGTCGTCGACGATCAGAGGAAGAGTCACTTCGCGGTTCACAAAGGGGATCGTAGCCGCGGAACCCTCACGCTCCGTGCCATACGGTCGTGATGTTGCAGAACTCCCGGATTCCGTGCCCGGACAGCTCACGCCCGTACCCGGACCGCTTGACCCCGCCGAACGGGAACGCGGGATGGGACGCGGTCATCCCGTTGACGTACACACCGCCCGCCTCCAGGTCCCGTACGAACCGGTCGACCTCTGCCCCGTCCCGCGTCCAGACGTTCGAACTCAGGCCGAAGGGCGAGTCGTTGGCGATCAGTACGGCCTCGTCCAGGTCGGCCGCGCGGTACAGCGTGGCGACCGGCCCGAAGGCCTCCTCGCGGTGGACACGCATCTCGCGGGTGATGCCGGCCAGGACGGTCGGCGGGTAGTACCAGCCGACCCCGTCGGGCCGTTCGCCCCCGCACAGCACGCGCGCCCCACTGCGCCGGGCGTCGTCGACGAGCTCCTCCAGATCGGCCCGCCCCTGTTCGCTCGCCAGCGGCCCGACCTCGGTCTCCTCCTCCAGCGGGTCGCCGACCTTCAGCGCCCGCATGCCTTCGACGAACCGTTCGGCGAACGCGTCGTACACGTCCGTGTGCACGATGAACCGCTTGGCGGCGATGCACGACTGCCCGTTGTTCTGCACGCGCGCGGTCACCGCCACCTGGGCGGCCCGGTCGAGGTCGGCGGACGGCATCACGACGTACGGGTCGCTGCCGCCCAGCTCCAGCACCGTCTTCTTGATCATCTCGCCGGCGGTGGAGGCGACCGCCCGGCCCGCCGGCTCGCTGCCGGTGAGGGTGGCCGCCTTGACGCGCTCGTCGCGCAGGATGTCGTCGATCGCGCCGGAGCCGATGAGCAGGGTCTGGAAGGCGCCCTCGGGGAAGCCCGCGCGGTGGAACAGGTCCTCCAGGTAGAGGGCGGTCTGCGGGACGTTGGAGGCGTGCTTGAGCAGGCCCACGTTGCCCGCCATCAGCGCCGGGGCCGCGAAGCGGACCACCTGCCACAGCGGGAAGTTCCACGGCATCACCGCGAGGACGGGGCCCATCGGCCGGTAGCGGACCAGGGCGCGGGAGGCGCCGGAGTCCTTCACGTCGGCGGCGGCCGGCTCCTCGTCGGCGAGGAGTTCCTCGGCGTGGTCGGCGTACCAGCGCATCGCCTTGGCGCATTTGGCGGCCTCCGCGCGGGCCTGCGTGACCGGCTTGCCCATCTCGGTCGTCATCACCCGGGCGATGTCCCGCTGGTCCTCGTCGAGGAGGCCGGCGGCCCGGTGCAGCAGACGGGCCCGTTCGGCGAAGGCAGTCGTCCGGTAGGTGCGGAACGTGGCCTCGGCGAGCCGGAGCCGGCGCGCGATCTCCTCCTCGTCCATGGCCTGGTACGTCGTGAGCGTCTCGCCGTTCGCCGGGTTCACCGTTGCGATGGGCATGGCCGACCTCCTGGGGAGCGACTGTGGTGCGGCCCTCCCGCGCCGCGGTGGGGACCGCAGCGCGGGTGGGCGTCTTCAGCCCGAGTGCTCCGCCAGCCGGTCGAGAAACGCGGCCTGCGCCGTCACGATCACCGCCCGCGCGCGCTCCAGGCCGAACCAGGCCACGCGGTCCAGCTCCGGGAACTCCTGGATCCGCCCGGACCTCGGCGGCCACTCCATGCGGAAGGTGCCCGGGGTGATCGTCTCGGGGTCGAGGTCCGCCTCGACCGCCCACGCCGTGACGGTCTTGCCGTTGGTCTGCCGGACCTCGCCGAGCGGCAGGGCCTCGCCGTCGGGCGGGGGCAGCCCCAGCTCCTCCTGGAACTCGCGGCGGGCCGCGTCCCAGGCGGGCTCGGCGGGGTCGTACTCGCCCTTCGGAACCGTCCACGCCCCGGCGTCGCGCCGCGCGAAGAACGGGCCGCCCATGTGCCCGAGCAACACTTCCACGCCGTGACCGGTGTGCCGGAACAGCAGCAGGCCGGCGCTCCGTCTCCCCGCCGTCACGGCCGCACCCCCGGGTGCGCGGCCAGCAGCGTCTCCACCGTGTCCGCCTCCTCCGGTCGCTTGTCCTCGCGGTAGCGGACCACGCGGGCGAAGCGGAGGGTGACGCCGGCCGGGTAGCGGGTGGACCGCTGCAGACCGTCGTAGGCGATCTCGACGACGAGTTCGGGGCGTACGGTCACCACGTACCCGCGGTCGTCGACGGCCAGCTCCTGGAGCCGCTCGGTCTGCCAGGCCAGCATCGCGTCGGTCATGCCCTTGAAGGTCTTGCCGAGCATGGCGAAGGAGCCGTCCGCGGTGCGGGCGCCGAGGTGCAGGTTGGACAGCTTGCCGGTGCGGCGGCCGTGGCCCCACTCGGCGGCCAGCACCACCAGGTCGAGCGTGTGGACCGGCTTGACCTTCAGCCAGGACGCGCCGCGCCGGCCCGCGCTGTAGGGGGCGTCGAGGGACTTCACGACGACGCCCTCGTGCCCGCGCTCCAGGGTCGCGGTGAGGAACTCCTCGGCCGCGTGCAGCTGGTCCGGGCCGGACACCAGGGTGCGCCGGACCCGCATCGGCTCGGGCACCAGCCGGGCCAGTTCCGCGTGCCGCTCGGCGAACGGCAGGTCGAGCAGGTCGCGGTCGTCCACCGAGAGCGCGTCGAAGAAGACGGGGGAGACGGGCACCGCCTCGGCGGCCGTCGGCACGTCCACCCGGGAGCCGACCCGGCCGGCGGTCTCCTGGAAGGAGCGGGGGCGGCCGTCGGCGTCGAAGGCGATGACCTCGCCGTCCAGGACGAAGCGCTCGCCCCGCAACTCCAGGGCCGCGGCGGTCAGTTCGGGCAGCCGGTCGGTGATGTCGTCGAGGGTGCGGGTGTACAGCCGTACGGTGTCGCCGTCGCGGTGCACCTGGACGCGGATGCCGTCCAGCTTCTCCTCGACCGCGCACGCGCCCAGCTTGCCGACCGCCTCGGCGACCGAGGAGGCGCTGTGCGCCAGCATCGGCAGGACCGGGCGGCCGACGGTGAGCCGGAAGCGGTCGAGGGCGCCGGGACCCTCCGCGAGCAGGGCCTGTGCCACCGTCTGGAGCGAGCCCGCGAGCATCACGGCCCGCCGGACGTCCGCCGCCGGCGCCCCGGTCGCCCGGCCCAGCCCCTCGATCGCCACCGCGTCCAGCGCGCCCTGCCGCACCTCGCCGCTGATCAGCCCGAGCAGGAAGCGCTGCTCGGCCTCGGTGGCCGCGCCCATCAGCTCGCCGACCAGACGGGCCCGCTCGGCCTGCGCGCCGGCGCCCGAGACCGTGCCGAGCTCGCTCAGCAGGGCGTCCACCGCGCGCACGGTCAGGGTCGGCTCGGCGGCCGGGGGCACGGACCGGCTCAGCACCTTCCAGCCGACGCCGAGCCGCCCCTGGGGCAGCCGTCCGGCGAGGTACGGGATGACGATCGGCACGTCCGCCGCCTCGGCGTCCCGGAAGAGCTCGGCGAGCAGCTCGATCTTCCGGGAGCGGGCCGAGGCGGCGGCGACCTCCTGGGACACACGGGCCAGCCGGGTCAGCAGCATGCAGTCATGGTGCACCGGAGCGGGCCGGTCTACACCCCGGCGCCCTCGCTCCGCGCCCGCACGAGCGCGTCGAGGTCCGTCATCAGGAGCTCCCCGTTGAGCGTGGCCGCCGCCCGGTACCCGCCGGCCGCCGCGTTCACGACCTGTTCCGCGAAGCCCATCGCGTTGCCCGCGCACCACACGCCGGGCACGGTCGTCAGGCCGGTCTCGTCCACCACGGGGTACGCGCCGAACGGGGTCTCGCGCAGCTCGGCGCCGAGGCTCTGGAGCAGACCGGTCCGCGGGACCGCCCGGGGGGCCACGAACAGCACCTGGCAGGCGTGCGTGGTGCCTCCCCCGGAGGGGTTGTCCCCGGCGAGCCGGACGCCGGTGAGCCGGTCGTCCTCCGTGACCAGCCCGGAAACCTCGCCGGGCACCACCTTCACACCGGCCGCGGCGAGCCTGCTCAGGTCGTCGTCCGACAGTTCCGCCTCGGCGACCCGGTGCAGGAAGAACGTCACGTCCTTCGACCACTGGGACACGATCAGCGCCTGGTGCGTGCTCATCGGGGTCGTGCCGAGCACGCCGAAGGCCCGGTCGCGCACCTCCCAGCCGTGGCAGTACGGGCAGTGCAGCACATCGCGCCCGAAGCGCCGGGCGAGGCCGGGAACAGCCGGCAGCTCGTCCCTGAGACCGGTCGCGATCACCAGACGCCGGGCCCGTACGGTCCGACCGCTCGCCAGGTCCGCGGTGAAGCCCTTCCTGACGTCCACCACCCGGTCCCGGACGAGCTCGACGCCGTACCGGGCGATCTCCTCCCGGCCGGCCGCCAGGAACCCGGCCGGGGACATGCCGTCCCGGGACAGATAGCCCTGCATGTGCGCGGCGGGAGCGTTGCGCGGCTCGCCCGCGTCGACGACCAGCGTGCGGCGCCGGGCGCGGCCCAGGACCAGCGCGGCGGACAGTCCGGCCGCGCCACCGCCGACGACGACCACCTCGTACGTGTCGATGTTGTTCTCGGTCTCGGTCACGGTGACCACCTCCATCGAGACCGTCGCGCGACCACTGCCGCATTGACAAACATGTTTGCCGAAACTGCAATAGGTGCCATGAGCGACGACGACATGGACGAGGTCCTCGCCGGGGTCGGCCCCAGGCTGCGGCGGATCCGCAGGGAACGGGGGGCCACCCTGGCCGGGCTGTCCGCGGCGACCGGGATCTCGGTGAGCACGCTGTCCCGGCTGGAGTCCGGGCTGCGCAAGCCCAGCCTGGAACTGCTGCTGCCGATCGCGCGGGCGCACGAGGTGGCCCTGGACGAGCTGGTGGGCTCCCCGCCGGTGCGCGATCCCCGGGTGCGGGCCGCGCCGATCTCCCGGCACGGACGCACCTACTGGCCGCTCACCCGCCAGCCCGGCGGACTCCAGGCCTTCAAGGTGCTGGTGCCGCAGGCGACCGAGGAACCGGAGCCGCGGACCCACGAGGGCTACGAGTGGCTGTACGTCCTGTCGGGGCGGCTCCGGCTGGTGCTGGGCGGGCATGACGCCGTCCTGACGGCCGGCGAGGTCGTCGAGTTCGACACCCGGGTGCCGCACTGGTTCGGGTCGACGGGGGAGGGGCCGGCGGAGTTCCTCAGCCTGTTCGGGCCGCAGGGCGAGCGGATCCACGTACGGGCACGGCCCAAGCGGCCGTGACGCACACGACTGTTCCCTGATCGGCAAGCGACCGCTTAGTATGTGGTGGATCCGGTCCGTGACCCCGGTCCCTGACTCCGGTCAGACGACGCAGTCCCGTGGAGGCCCCGCATGCAGGCATGGCACGTGCACGAGAACGGCGAGCCGGGCGAGGTGATGCGCCTGGCGGAGGTGGCGCGGCCCACGCCCGGTGACGGCCAGGTCCTGCTGAAGGTGCGCGCCGCGAACATCAACTTCCCGGACGCGCTCATGGTCCGGGGCCACTACCAGGTCAGGCCGCCGCTGCCGTTCACGCCCGGCGTGGAGATCTGCGGCGAGACCGAGGACGGCCGCCGGGTCATCGCCAACCCCGCGCTGCCGTACGGCGGTTTCGCCGAGTACGCCGTCGCGGACGCCGCCGCTCTGCTGCCGGCCCCGGACTCGCTGGACGACGCCGAGGCCGCCGCCCTGCACATCGGCTACCAGACGGGCTGGTTCGGTCTGCACCGGCGGGCCGGGCTGGAAACCGGCGAGACGCTGCTCGTCCACGCCGCCGCCGGAGGGGTCGGCAGCGCGGCCGTGCAGCTCGGCAAGGCGGCGGGCGCGACGGTCATCGGTGTCGTGGGCGGCGCCGACAAGGCCGCCGTCGCCCGCGAGCTGGGCTGTGACGTGGTGATCGACCGGCGGAGCGAGGACGTCGTCGCCGCCGTGAAGGAGGCCACCGGCGGCCGGGGCGCCGACGTGATCTACGACCCGGTCGGCGGCGAGGCCTACACCCAGTCGACCAAGGTCGTCGCCTTCGAGGGCCGGATCGTCGTCGTCGGCTTCGCGAGCGGCACGATCCCCAGCCCGTCGCTCAACCACGCCCTGGTGAAGAACTACGCGATCCTCGGCCTGCACTGGGGCCTGTACAACACCAGGAACCCGAAGCTGGTCCAGCACTGCCACGAGCAGCTCACCGACCTCGCCGCGAGGGGAGCCGTCAAGCCGCTGGTGAGCGAGCGGGTGCCGCTCGGCGGTGCCGCGGCGGCCGTGCAGCGGGTCGCGGACGGGGTCACCACCGGGCGCGTCACCGTCGTCCCCGGCCACGCGGAAGGAGCGGCGGCATGACCGACGCAGCCGAACTCAAGCGACGCGCACGGGAGTTGCTGGCCTCGCACCCGCCCGCCGGCACCGACCGCCTCGACTTCCTCAAGGCCCGCTTCGACGCCGGACTCGCCTGGGTGCACTACCCCGAGGGCCTCGGCGGACTCGGCGCCCCGCGCTCCCTCCAGGCCGTCGTGGACGCCGAGCTGGAGGCGGCGGGCGCCCCCGACAACAACCCGCGGCGCATCGGCATCGGCCTCGGGATGGCCGCGCCGACGATCCTGCAGTACGGCACCGAGGAGCAGAAGCGGCGCTATCTGCGGCCCCTGTGGACCGGCGAGGAGGTCTGGTGCCAGCTGTTCAGCGAGCCGGGCGCCGGATCGGACCTGGCCGCGCTCGGCACCCGGGCGGTCCGCCAGGGCGAGGACTGGGTGGTCAACGGGCAGAAGGTGTGGACGTCCAGCGCCCATCTCGCCCGCTGGGCCATCCTCATCGCCCGCACCGACCCGGACGTGCCCAAGCACCGGGGCATCACGTACTTCATCTGTGACATGACCGACCCCGGCGTGGAGGTCCGGCCGCTGCGTCAGATCACCGGCGAGGCCGAGTTCAACGAGGTCTTCCTCACCGACGTCCGCATCCCCGACTCCCGCCGCCTCGGTGAGGCCGGCGACGGCTGGCGGGTCGCGCAGACCACGCTGAACAACGAACGCGTCGCCATCGGCGGCATGCGGCTGCCCCGCGAGGGCGGCATGATCGGCCCGGTCGCCAAGACCTGGCGCGAGCGGCCCGAACTGCGCACCCACGACCTGCACCAGCGTCTGCTCAAGCTCTGGGTGGAGGCCGAGGTGGCCCGCCTCACCGGCGAACGCCTGCGCCAGCAGCTCGTCGCGGGCCAGCCCGGACCGGAGGGCGCCGGCATGAAGCTCGCGTTCGCCCGCCTCAACCAGGAGATCAGCGGCCTGGAGGTCGAACTCCGCGGAGCGGAGGGCCTGTTGTACGACGACTGGACCATGCGCCGCCCGGAGCTCGTGGACTTCACCGGCCGCGACGCCGGCTACCGCTACCTGCGCTCCAAGGGCAACAGCATCGAGGGCGGGACCACCGAGGTCCTGCTGAACATCGTCGCCGAGCGGGTCCTGGGCCTGCCCGCCGAGCCCCGCACCGACAAGGACGTCGCCTGGAAGGACCTGGCCCGATGAGCGATCTGCTCTACTCCGAGGAGGAAGAGGCCCTGCGCGCCGCCGTCCGCGACCTGCTCGCGGACCACTGCGACCCGGCGGGCGTCATCACGCGGACCGAGTCGGACACGCCCCACGACCGCGAGGCGTGGAAGGCGCTCACCGAAGGCATGGGCCTGGCGGGCCTGCTGGTGCCCGAGGCGCAGGGCGGCCAGGGCGCAACCCACCGCGAAGCCGCCGTCGTCCTGGAGGAGTTGGGCCGGGCGGTGGCTCCCGTGCCCTACCTGACCAGTGCCGTCGTCGCCACCGAGGCACTGCTGGCGTGCGGGGCCGACGACCTGCTCGCCGAACTGGCGTCCGGCCGGACCATCGGCGCCCTCGCCGTCGGGCTGCACCTGGCTCCGGGCGCCGCCTTCGAGACCGTACGGGTGGAGAACGGCACGCTGCGCGGGGAGCTGACCGGCATCGCGGACGCGGCCGTCGCCGGCGTGCTGCTCGTCCCGGCCGACGACGGCGGGCTGTACGCCGTCACCGCGGACGCCGTGACCGTCACCCCGCAGGTCTCGCTGGACCTGACCCGGCCGCTCGCCGCCGTCACCTTCGACGGGGCGGCGGCCCGCCGGATCGGCGACGCCGGACCGGCCGTGGACCGGGCCCTGCGCGCCGGGGCGGGACTGCTCGCCTCGGAGCAGTTCGGGCTGGCCGAATGGTCGTTGACCGAGACGGTCCGCCATCTCAGGGAGCGCAAGCAGTTCAACCGCCCCGTCGGGGGCTTCCAGGCGCTCAAGCACCGGCTGGCCCAGCTGTGGCTGGAGGTCGTCAACCTGCGTGCGGCGGCCCGGCACGCTGCGGACGCGCTCACGACCGGCGAGGACGTCGACGTGTCGGTCGCCGTCGCCCAGGCCTACGCGGCGCCTGTCGCCGTCCGCGCCGCCGAGGAGGCACTCCAACTGCACGGCGGCATCGGCATGACCTGGGAGCACCCGGTCCACCTGTATCTGAAGCGGGCGAAGGCCGACTCGATCGCCCTCGGCACCGCGGGCGCCCACCGCGCGGCCCTGGCCCGACTGGTCGGCCTCCAGGCCCCCTGACGCCCACCCGGCAAAGCCCGCCCCGCCTGGGGCGGGCTTTTTCGTGTGCCCGTCCCCGGTGAAGTGAACGAACAGCGGCGGTCCGGCCAACTCCTGTTCCGGGCCTGCCTGTCCGGGCCGTCCGGATCGCATACTCTCCCCCAGTTTCGACTTCGCTCGGCTGGGGGGACCCCCACCGGTCCGGTACGGCCTACCAGGAGGCAGACATGGCCCTCACCACTCGCCGCAGAGCCCTCACCACCCTCGGCGCCGCCCTCGCGGGCGCGGTCGCCCTGCCCGCCACCGACGCCCTGGCCAGCGAACGCAGGCACCGCCCGCGCCCGTTGTGGCGCGCCCACGCCCACAACGACTACGAGCACCCGCGCCCCCTCCTCGACGCCCTCGACCACCGCTTCGGCAGCGTCGAGGCCGACATCTTCCTGGTGGGCGGCCAACTCCTCGTCGCGCACGACCCCGTGGACCTCGACCCGGCCCGCACCCTGGAATCCCTCTACCTCGAACCGCTGGCCGCCCGCGTCCGGGCCAACCGCGGCTCCGTGTACCGGGGCCACCGCAGGCCGCTGCACCTGCTGATCGACATCAAGACCGAGGGATCGTCGACGTACCGGGAACTCGACCGGCAGCTGCGGCGGTACAAGCACCTGTTCACGACCTGCACGCACGGGCGGGTGCTGCCGGGACCGGTCACCGCCGTCGTCTCCGGCGACCGCGCGGCCCGTGCGCCGATGGAGGCCCAGACCGTCCGCCGGGCCTTCTACGACGGGCGCCTGGCCGACCTCGGCGGCCCGGCGCCGGCCTCCCTCATCCCGCTGATCAGCGACAACTGGACGCTGCACTTCACCTGGGCGGGCGTGGGCGCGTTCCCCGACGCCGAACGGCACAAGCTGCACAGCCTGGTCCAGGCGGCGCACGCGCGCGGGCAGCGGGTGCGGCTGTGGGCCACCCCGGACCTCCCGGGCCCGGCCCGGGACGCGGTGTGGACCGAACTGCTCGCCGCCGGCGTCGACCACATCAACACCGACGACCTCGCCGGACTGGAAGCCTTCCTGGACGCCCACCGGCCGGCGTAGCCGCAACCCGCCGGACACCACACGTTCGGCGGACAGGCCAACCGCCCGGACGAACCCTCCGCTACGCCACACTTGCGGCCGAACGCCGCGAAGCGGACGTGGCGGAGGAGGTTGACGATGGCGGTTTCCATCTCGGTGGTGCTCCTGCTGGTGATCCTGGCAGCGGTCTTCCTGCGCAGTGGCGGACTGAAGTTCTCCCACGCGCTGGTGTGCCTGCTGCTCGGGTTCTACCTGGCCGGCACGGACATCGCCCCCAGCATCAACAGCGGTCTGACGGCGACGGCGGACATCGTCAGCAGCCTCAGACCCTGAGCGTCACGAGACCGTGAAGATCCCGATGCCGTTCGGGACGGCGCGCTCCGTGCCGCCGGAGGGATGGTTGAGCACGGAGACGGCGCCCGCCCCCGGCATCCGGGCGGCCAGGGTGGTCGAGCCGCCGCCGTCCAGACTGAAGGCGTCGACCGCACCCAACGTGCGCAGGGTGTCGGCGACTTCGGCGATGGTCAGACCGGTGCGGTACGCGGGCGCTCCGTCCACCGCGAGCAGCAGCAGCCGCCGCCCGCCGTCCGCGACGCCCACGGCGGTCCGCACGGCCGAGGTCCTGTCGTCGAGCCCGGGCAGGGGCTGCCCGCCCCGGAGGACCGGGTAGCCGCCGAGGGCGAAGCGGAACGGGATCAGGGTCGCCGACGCCACCAGCCGGTGCCGCACCGTCACCGCCTCGCCCTCGAAGAGCTTGCGCAGCTGCCGCGCCCCCGCCTCGCGGCCGACGAGCACGGTGGTGCCCGCGGCGATGGGGCCGCCGCCGGGAGTGCCGGACACCGACACGACCCGGTCCTGGCGGACCGTCACCTCGTAGGTGTCGGTGCTGCACGGGGCGGCCCGGTCGGTGTCCGTCCCGCAGGTGGCGCGCACCCGGGAGGCGCTGCCCCACGCGGAGGTGAACGCCCCGACGGAGCCCTCGGGCAGCGCGTACTGGTTCAGCCCGCCGAGCGGCAGCTGTCCCTCGGGCGTACCGACCGACCCGTCGAGGGTGAGGCTGTCCAGCCGGGCCCGCCCGTCCTCGCCCACCCCGATCACGTCCTCGGTGCCGGTGCCGGGCGGCAGCGCGGGCCCGAAGCGCTGGCCGTCCGGCACCGCCGCCTTGAGGGCCTGGCCCTGCGCGACGGCGGGGCCCACGCTCGCCCCGGTGGCCTGGACGCCCGGGTGCTGGGCCTCGCTGATGTTGAAGAAGTCGCCGTTGACCCCCGCCACGGCCCCGGCCGCGTCGGCCATGCCGGAGACGGGGGAGCGTGCGGCCACCGCCCCGGGATACAGCAGGTCCGTCCGCACCCGCGGATCGCTCAGGTCGACGCTCAGCACATGGGCGTGGGTCACCCCCGCGGCCGCCGGGACGTCGATCTCCTCGTATCCGACGCCCGGCGCGAGCGTGGTCGCGCCGGGGGCGGCGCTGCGGCTCCACCTCCCCGAACTCTCCCTCCCGCACATCCCCTCGGGCGGCTACCACCTCTGGCTCCGCCTGCCCGACAGCACCAGGG
>NZ_JBSFTY010000078.1:0-38333 GCF_053591515.1 Streptomyces sp. NPDC003011 | reverse complement strand
CGAGATCTTCCTGCTCCTGCTGATCCCGTTCTCCCTGACGCGGACCTTCGGCCGGATCCCTCCGGCACCGGCCCCGCCCCGGGCACCGCGGCCCCGGGCACCGCGACGCCGAGCACCGTGCCCGAGGACTCCGCCGCACCGGCCTCGACCGGGGCGACCGACGCCCCGGCCGCCACGAACGGCCGCTGCCGCACCTCTGAGCTGCGCGCCTGGGTCGGCCGCAACAACCCGGGAGCCGGCCAGTCGAACTTCCCCATCGTCCTGACCAACACCTCCGCCCGCGTCTGCACCGTGCGCGGCTACCCGGGGGCCGCCTTCCTCGACGCCTCGGGCAGGCAGCTGGGCCCGGACCCGGAGCGGTCCGCCGCCACCCCCGAGACGGTCACGCTGGCGCCGGGGAAGAGCGCGTGGGCCGGGCTGTCGTTCTCCAGCCCCGAGGTGAGCGGTGCCCGGGCGGCCACTCCCGCGGCGCTGCTGGTGACCCCGCCGGACGAGCGGGACCCGCTGAAGGTGACATGGACGGCGGGCAGGGTTCCCGTGTCCGGCAACGAGGCGTCGGTCCGGCTGATCCCGTTCAGCCCCGGCACCGGCGCCTGACCGGCGGCTCCGGCGCCGGTTGCTTGGCGGGCCCTTTACCCGGGTTTGCTTTCATGGGCGGGCACACCCGTTCGCACACCTGAGGACCGGTCCTGACCACCCCGTTCGCCGAAACCCTGTCCGTCGTCCTGCTCGTCGCCGTTCTCGCCTGGGCCGTCCTGCGCCCCTTCGGACTGCCCGAGGCGGTGGTCGCCGTCCCGGCGGCGGGGGTGGTGATCGTGACCGGGGCGATCTCGCTGGAGCACGCGCGGCAGGAGGCCGAGCGGCTGGGGCCGGTGGTCGGGTTCCTCGCCGCGGTGCTGGTGCTCGCCCACTTCTGCGCCGTCGAGGGACTGTTCCAGGCGTGCGGGGCGTGGATGGCCCGCCGGGCGGCGGGATCACCGCGGCGGCTGCTGGCGGCGGTGTTCGTGCTGGCGTCGGCGATCACCGCCGTCCTCAGTCTGGACGCCACCGTGGTGCTGCTGACGCCGGTGGTGTTCGCCACCGCCTCCCGGATGCGGGTCGCCGCCGAGCCGCACGCCTACGCGAGCGCCCACCTGTCGAACACGGCCTCGCTGCTGTTGCCGGTGTCCAACCTGACCAATCTGCTGGCGTTCACGGCGAGCGGGCTGAGCTTCACCCGGTTCGCGGCGCTGATGGCGCTGCCGTGGCTGGTCGCGGTCACCGCGGAGTACCTGGTCTTCCGGCGCTTCTTCCACCGCGAGCTGACACCCGCCGCCCCCTCCCCCGATCCGGCGGACGCGCCCGAGCTGCCGTTGTTCGCGCTGGTCACGGTCGCCTGCACGCTGGCCGGGTTCGTCGTGACCTCCGCCCTCGGCACCGAACCGGCCTGGGCCGCGCTGGCGGGAGCGCTCGTGCTGGCCGTCCGGGCGCTGCTGCGGCGGCAGACCACACCGCTCGGCGTGCTGCGGGCGGCGTCGCCCGCGTTCCTGGCGTTCGTCCTCGCGCTCGGCGTGGTGGTGCGCGCGGTCGTCGACCACGGCCTCGCCGACGCCCTGCGGCACGTGCTGCCCGACGGGACGGGACCGGCCGCGCTGCTCGGTGTCGCCGTACTGGCCGCCGTACTGGCGAACCTGATCAACAACCTGCCCGCGGTGCTGGTCCTGCTGCCGCTCACCGCGGCGGCCGGACCCGGCGCCGTACTCGCGGTGCTGCTCGGCGTGAACATCGGCCCGAACCTCACCTACGCCGGGTCGCTGGCCACGCTGCTGTGGCGGCGCATCGCGCACGAGCACCGGCACGACGTCGGACTGGGGACGTTCACCCGGCTCGGGCTGCTCTCCGTCCCGGCCGCGCTGGTGCCCGCCGTGCTGGCGCTGTGGGCATCGCTCCAGGTCGTCGGGGGCTGAGCACCGGTCAGCGGCGGCCGCCGCCGTACGGGCCGTATCCGTACGGGCCGTAGCCGTATCCGTATCCGTAGCCTCCCCCGTACCCGCCTCCGTACTGGCCGTCCCCCGAGCAGTAGTTCGGGTAAGAGCAGGGCGCTCCCGTCGGGTACGGGTTCGTCGGCGTCGGCGTCGGCGTCGGTGTGGTCCGCGGGGCCGACGGGGTCGCGGACGGCGTGGGCGTGGGCGTCGGGGTCGTCGCCTTGGGGGTGGGCGTGACCTGGGGTGCCTTCGTCGGGGTGCCGCCGATGTCCCAGTTGACCACCTCCATCTGGAGGTCGGTCTTGGAGGTGTCGATCACCCAGCGCTGGGCGGAGCCGTCGTCACGGGTCTTGACGACCAGGGCGCCACCCGCGTCGGTGGCCGCGGGGGCGAGGGCCAGGTCCTGGTTCCAGCGGGGTACGAGAGCACCCTGGAGGGTGAAGTCGTAGCGGACGTGCTTGGTGTCGGCCTTGGCCGCGCCGGTGCAGGGGGCCAGCCGCACCGAGTAGCCGAGGCGGGAGTCCACGCAGAGACCGGGGGCCTGCGCGCTGCGCAGCAGGCCGTCGGGCTCGTAGGACCACTGCTGGCCCTGGTCCGAGGAGCAGTCCGTGAGTTCGGTCTCCGCGCCCTCGACGGCCTTGTCGCCGACGATGCCGACGCACAGCCCGGACGCGACGTTGTGCAGCCGGCCGCGCATGGTGCCCTGCTCCGGGTCACCGGCGTCGGCCCAGGACGGGTCGGACGCCGAGGTGTCCGACCCGCCGCCGGGGGCGTCGGAGGGCCGGCCGCCGTCCGCCTGCGAGGTCCCGTCCGAGGAGCCGGGGGCGGCCCACAGGACCAGCGGGAGGACGATCAGCCCGCTGACGGTCAGGACGGCCGCGGTGAGGTTGCGGCGGGACACCCGGCGGGCGGTCCTCTGGGCCGACCTGCGGGAGGAGGCACGAGAGCCGGTACGGGGGCCGGCGACCGGGGTGGCGGCGGCGGGCGCGGTCGCCACGGCGGTGACGGTGTCGTCCGCGACCGGCGTGGCCGGGGTCTGCGGGTGCGGTTGCGGTTGCGGTTGCGGGAAGAAGGCCGCGCTCGGGACGCTCTCCGGCGCGGGGAAGAGGTTCTCGCTGCGGACGGTCTCCGGTTCCGGGAAGAAGTTCTCGCCCGCGATCGTCTCCGGTTCCGGGAAGAACGCCTCGCCCGGGATCCGCTCGGGCACCGGGAGGAACGCCGCACTCGGGGGCGCCTCGTACCGGGTGTCCGTCTCGTCCGGGGCGGCGGGGCGCACGCGGGCACGCGCCTCCAGGTAGGCGTGGGCGCCCCAGCCGAGCGTCGCTTCGGCCAGGGCGCCGCCGAGGCCCTGGTGGAACCGGTGCAGCTGGTCCGCGGTGTGCCGGCAGTGCTCGCACCGCTCCAGGTGGCCGCGCAGGTCGGTGTCCAGGTCGACGCCGACACGCCGGTAGGTCACGTCCAGCAGCCGCTGGTAGAGCCGGCACTCCTGCTCGGGGGCGAGTTCGCGGTGGACCTGGAGGCACTCCTCGCGGAGCCGCTCGCGGGCCCGCCGCAGTTCGACGCGGGCGTCCTCGTCGTCCAGGCCGAGCAGCGCGGCGGGCACGGCGAGCGGTTCGGCCTCGACCTCGATGTGCCACAGCAGGCAGCGGGACGACTGGGGCAGCCGCTGGAACGCCCCCGCGAGCAACCGGCGGTTCGCGGGCGGCAGCAGACGCGCCGCGATCCGGTCCCCGCCGTCACCCCCGGTCCTCAGGTCCGGGTGCAGCAGGTCGCGTCTGTGGTCGGCGTCCCACTCGGCCGCGATACGGCGGACGGTGACCAGCAGATGCGGCCGCCAGGCGGAGGTGGGGCCGATCTGGCGCAGGGTCTCCCCGAAGAGCCGGGTGAAGGCCGCGGTCGTGAGCATTCCCGCGGGGTGGGCGCCGGCGGTGCACAGCCGGGCATAGGCGAAGGCCGCTTCCCAGTGCCGGTCGAGGAGTTCACCGACGGGCTGCAGCGCGGGCGTCGCCCCACTCCACTTCCTGAGCTCTGCACTCAGTTGTTCGTCCGTGGCATCGGACGGGCGCGCGGGAGTCGGGGAATTCGACAGGCCTGCGTCATTCACTGCGGCATTCCTCCGAGGACGTGCTACACAAAGTCCGTACCAATTGGGTATGCGGTGCCGTCGACAGCGTGACGGACCCACCCGCACAGGGTTCGGCATCTCGAACGCCCGCCGGAAACAGCTCTTTTGAAGCGTGGGGAGCGAACGGGAGCGGCCTCGCGCGCACAGGGGAAACGTAATTGTCCGTGCGCCGACAACGCCCACCTTTGCACAGGCCAGCGAGGTGGAACAAGTGATCTCGCGGTTTCGAGCATTACGTGCCCGCCCCCCGGTATTTGACTCGGCGTCAACCCGGAGGCTTTTAGGGATTGCGGCCGTATCGACTCCGTATGCGGAAAGGGGATTCACTTGCTTGCCCGCCCGGACCGCTCAAACCATTGAACGGCCACCCCATCCCGCGTGCCACCGCTCTACGCGGATCACGTCAGAACCATTGGGCCGCTCGGCGCGAAGCCGTGCGGAGCCGCACGGAGGCGTACGGAGCCGCACAGAGGCGTACGCACCGCACGGACCGCGCCGTGCGGCCCGCCGGCCGGGCCGCACGTCGGCCCAGGCTCGTTGCTGCCGCTGCCGGTCTCGCGCTGTCCCGCGTCCTTCGGAGGCGGTTTCAGTGGCCGACGACGGGCCGCGTGGTGTACGGCTGTTCCAGCTCCTCGGTCTCCTTGTCGCTGAGCTGGAGTGCGACGGCGGCCACGGCGTCCGTGAGGTGCTGCGGCCTGGACGCGCCGATGATCGGTGCGGCCACCGTGTCCTGGCGCAGGAGCCAGGCGAGAGCCACCTGGGCGCGCGGTACGCCCCGGTCGTCCGCGACACGGGTGACGGCCTCGACGATGGCGCGGTCGCCCTCCTGGTAGAGCCGGCCGCCGAAGTCGTCGCTGGCGCTGCGCTCGGTGACGGTGCCCCAGTCCCGGGTCAGCCGGCCGCGGGCCAGCGGGCTCCACGGCAGGACGCCGACGCCCTGGTCGGCGCAGAGCGGCAGCATCTCCCGCTCCTCCTCGCGGTAGAGGAGGTTGTAGTGGTTCTGCATGGACACGAACCTGGTCCAGCCGTGCCGCTCGGCGGTGTACTGCATCTTGGAGAACTGCCAGGCGTACATCGAGCTCGCCCCGATGTAACGCACCTTGCCCGCCTTCACCAGGTCGTGCAGGGCCTCCATGGTCTCCTCGACCGGGGTGTACGGGTCGTGGCGGTGGATCTGGTAGAGGTCGACGTAGTCGGTGCCGAGGCGGCGGAGGCTGTGGTCGATCTCGGTCATGATCGCCTTGCGGGACAGGCCGCCACCGTTGGGGCCGGGCCGCATCCGGCCGTGCACCTTGGTCGCGAGCACGATCTCGTCGCGGCGGGCGAAGTCGGCGAGCGCCTTGCCGACGATCTCCTCGCTGGTGCCGTCGGAGTACACGTTGGCGGTGTCGAAGAAGTTGATCCCGGCCTCCAGCGCCTGCCGGATCAGCGGACGTGACGCCTCCTCGCCGAGGGTCCACTCGTGCGTGCCGCGGTCCGGCAGACCGTAGGTCATGCAGCCCAGACAGATCCGCGAGACGTCCAGGCCCGTCGAACCGAGCTTCACGTACTGCATCGTTGCCGCTCCTGCCTTCGGGATGGGTACGCAAGGGAGCGTACGACTTCGGGTGCGCTCCAGGCCCGGTGACCGCGTGCGCTCCCGTGCCCGCCGACGCCCCGTGCGCTCCGCGGGCCCTGTGCGGCACACGGCCCAGTCCGGTTGCTGCCCGTAGGTGACGGCACGGCGTGGGAGCGGCCGGCCGGCCGGTCCGCCCCGCATCCTCGGCGCAGTGACCGGCGCCCGGCCGGTCCTGACCGTGCGGGAGGAACTCGGTGCCGACACGTCTGACCCTGCTGAGGACACTGCTCGGGGCCGCGGTGTTGCCGCTCGCCCTCGTATCACCCGCGTGGGGCACTCCGAGCCCCGCGCCGACGCCCGCCGTCCAGGCCCCGGCGACGCTGTGCGCGCCCGCCGGAACCCTGCGGGGCCCGGACGGGCAGCACGCCTCGGTCAGCCTCTGCGCGGGCAGTGGGACACCGACGATGGCGGTGTCGGCGCCCGCCACCTGCCGCAAGCCCCCGGCCGGCGCCCTCGGCTGTCTGACCTCGGGCACCTGGACCGCGCGCCGCGACGGCCGGACGCTCGCGACCGGGACGCTGCCCGGCTCGGGCGAGTACGCCGGCCCCGGCACCTACGAGGTCGAGGCCGACGTCCATGTGCGCTCCGCGCCCGCCGGGGTGGACCTGCGCGGGACCGTCCGCGCCACGCTGACGATGACCGCGCCCAAGCCCGTGCCCACGCACCGTGTCGAGGTCGACCGCGACGCGGTGCGGCACGGGAAGGCCACCACGCTGACGTACACCGTGTTCCGCGACAGCGACCAGGGCGACGGCAGCGCCCGCTTCGGACTCATCGGGGAGGAGGCCAGCGGGGTGCGGCTGACCACCTCCGACGCCCGCTGCGTGAATCCGCTGACCGGCCGCCACCCCTCGACGGCCCGACAGCTCCACGCCCTCGACTGCGCGCTCACCGACCTCCAGCCGGGACGGCCCTCGACCGTGGTGGTCCGCGTCTCGGTGCGGGACACCTGCTCGACGGTGGTGTCCAAACTGGGCTACTGGATGCCCCGCGGTCAGGCCCTGTACACCGGCGGCATGCTCGCGGGACCCACGGTCGCCTGCGAGTGAGCGGCGAACCGGCGTTCACCGGGCTCCCGTCACGGGTCGCCCGCTGACTCACCCAGCAGATCCAGCGCCCGCTCCCACCCGAACTCCGGCCGCCCGCCGCTCTCCCCCGCCGCGCCCGCGTACGGGTCGCCGGACCTCACGCCCGTCCTGCGCAGCCGTACGAGGCTCTCCCGGTGAGCGGCCTCGGCAAATGGGCGGCCGGGCTGGCCGACACCCTCGCCGTGGCCACCCTGTGCGAGGTGTTGGAGATGGCCGGTGCCACGACCACGGCGTCGGGCGGCGGAAAGGCGCGCGCCAGGATCCGGCGATGTCGACGACCGATGTCCTCCTGCCGCCGGCCGTCGCCGTTCGCCCGGTGTGCCGCCGGCAGCAGCCCGGCCGACCGTGCGGGCCCGTGCTCGCGCGCCCGTGACCGGCGCCCTCGTCGCGGGTCCGCTCGCGGGGTACGGCATCGCCGTCCCCGTGGGCGCGGTCACGGCCTGCCTGGTCTCCCCCACCGCTCGTACGTCCGCGCGGACCGGTATCCGTGGAACCCGGCGGTCACGGGGTGAAGGCGCGGGCCACCGCGAGGCTGTCCTCGTAGACGTGATGACGGACGATCAGTCCGTCCTCGACGGTGAGGTGCAGGGCGAACCCGGCGCGATAGGGCCGGCCGGTGGGCGCGGCGGTCTGCCGGATCTCGCCGAGCACCACGGCGTCGGCGCCGTCCACCAGGACCCGCTCGATCCGGGTCGCGGCCTGCCCGGCGACGTGGTGGGCGGCCAGTTCCCGGAAGTGGGCGGCGGCGTCGGCGCGGGTGGCACGGTGCCGGATCCACGGGGTGGCGGCGCGGCCGTGCTCGTCCTCGGGCCAGCTGAGCCGCCAGTCGGTCCGCTCGGCGTACAGGTCGGCGATCCGCTCCGGGTCGCCGGCGCCGATCCGTAGCAGCAGTTCCTCGACGACGGCGCGGGTGGTCGTGTCGGTGGTCGTGGTCATGGGCGGCTCCTTCGTTCGGACCGACGGCTGTCGTGCCGGATCGCCCACGACTGTGCCGTACCTGGTCCGCCCTGGCGATGACCAGTGAAGTAATGGCCGGGCAGCGTCCTTTGGAGCCACTGGGGAACACGGTGAGAATGAATTCCGCACGGGTCGGTGCCGACCCGCGTGCGAGTGAGCCGAAGTCGACGACGATGGGACGGATGCCATGCCTCTCGAGGGGGAGTACGAACCCAGCCCGACCCCGTGGGTGCGCGAGCAGGTCGAGCTGTACGAGGGCTCCGGCGGCACCGAGGGGACCACACTGCTGGACACGGGCCTGCCCGTCATCCTGCTGACGACCCGGGGCGCGAAGAGCGGCAAACTCCGCAAGACACCGCTGATGCGCGTCGAGCACGAGGGCCGGTACGCCGTCGTCGCCTCCCTGGGCGGGGCGCCCCAGCACCCGGTCTGGTACCACAACGTGAAGGCCGACCCGCGGGTGGAGCTCCAGGACGGACCGCGGAAGCAGGACATGACGGCCCGTGAGGTCACCGGCGCGGAGAAGGACGAGTGGTGGGAGCGCGCGGTCGCCGCCTACCCGGCGTACGCCGACTACCAGAAGAAGACCGACCGGGACATTCCGGTCTTCGTGCTGGAGCCCGTCGAGTAGCGCCGGCTCCTCGGGAAAAGTTCTGCCCGGCGAACGCATGGACTCGCGTCCGCCGGGCACCCGTTCGTCAGGCCCCGCCGCGCTCCCCCGTCGCGGCGGGGCTTTCTCGTGCTTCCGCGGCGGGCCGGTCGGTCACGTCGAGGAAGATCTGGTCCGTCCCTGGGACGGTGGAGGCGATCGACCGCTTGATGCGTACGGCGGCCTCCTCGACGCGTTCGCTGTCCAGGCCGGGTATCAGGTCGACGCGGGCGGCCACGAGGAGCGAGTCCAGGCCCATCTTCATCGTGAACAGCGCCTCCACGCTGTCGATTTCGGGCTGGGCTTCCAGCACCGCCCGGATCCTGCCGCCGGCCTCCGGCTCGGCGGCCTCCCCGATCAGCTGGGCCCGTGCGTCGCGTCCCAGCCGGTAGGCGACATAGACGAGCAGCGCCCCGATCGCCAGCGACGCGGACGCCTCCCACACGACCTGCCCGGTGACCATGTGCAGCGCCATGCCGGCCATCGCGAGGGTGACGCCGAGCACCGCGGTGCCGTCCTCGGCGATGACCGTGCGCAGGGCGGGGTCGCGCAGTCCGTCCATACCGCCGCCCTGCCGGCGCACCTGGTACAGGGCGCGGAGCAGCGAGGCCCCCTCGGCGAGCAGGGCGACAGCCAGCACGACCAGGCCCGCCACATATCCGCTGAGTTTCTCCTCGGCGCCGTTGCGCAGGGCCTCGACGCCCTGGAAGAAGGAGAAGCAGCCGCCCATCACGAAGATCCCGACGGCCGCGAGCAGCGACCAGAAGAACCGCTCCTTGCCGTAGCCGAAGGGATGGCGCCGGTCGGCGGGGCGGCTGCTGCGGCGCAACGCGGCGAGCAGGAAGACCTCGTTGAGGCTGTCGGCCACGGAGTGCGCCGCCTCCGAGAGCAGTGCCGGTGATGCGGCGAGGAGGCCGCCCACCGCCTTGGCCACCGCGATCACCAGGTTCGCGGCGAGCGCCACGAGCACGGTGACGCGGGTCTTCCGGTCCGCCTGTTGTCGTGAGGTCGTCTCTGTCACCTCCGCCGCCTGCCCCCGTCGTTTCGACTCACGCCGTGCCGTCGGCGCAAAACGGGGAACGCGTTCACCAGGGCAGGCGCACCGCGGGGCACAGCGGCGGGCGTACCGCACGGCAGAGCAGGGAGGAACGATGGGCGCCGGCGAGGACGGCAACAGCGGGTACGGCAGGAAGACGTTCAAGCGGTCCAGGAGTCACTTCGCGGACCGGATCACCGCGGACGGCCGGGACGGCTGGCCGGTGGAGGCCGGCCGCTACCGGCTGGTCGCCAGCCGTGCCTGCCCGTGGGCGAGCCGGGCGCTGGTCTCCCGGCGGCTCCTCGGTCTGGAGGGCGCCCTCTCCCTCGCCGTCGCCGACCCGGTCCAGGACGACCGCAGCTGGCGGTTCACCCTGGACCCGGACGGCCGCGACCCGGTCCTCGGCATCCGCTATCTCGGCGAGGCCTACGACAAGCGGGAGAAGGACTACCCCGGCGGCGTCAGCGTGCCCGCGATCGTGGACGTGCCGAGCGGGAAGCTGGTCACCAACGACTACCAGCGGATCACCCTGGACCTCGCCACCGAGTGGACGGCCCTGCACCGGGAAGGGGCGCCCGAGCTGTACCCGCGGGCGCTGCGCGACGAGATCGACTCGGTGATGGCGGAGGTCTACGAGGACGTCAACAACGGCGTCTACCGGGCGGGCTTCGCGACCGGACAGGAGGAGTACGAGGCCGCCTGCGCGGGCGTCTTCAGGCGCCTGGAGCTGCTGACGCCGCGCCTGGAGCGGCAGCGCTATCTCGTCGGCGACACGATCACCGAGGCGGACATCCGGCTTTTCACCACACTGGTCCGTTTCGACGCCGTCTATCACGGTCACTTCAAGTGCAACCGCTGGAAGCTGACGGAGAACCCGGTGCTGTGGGCGTACGCCCGTGACCTCTACCAGACGCCGGGCTTCGGCGACACGGTCGACTTCGACCACATCAAGCGGCACTACTACCAGGTGCACGCCGGTATCAATCCGACCGGCGTCGTGCCGCTGGGACCGGACCTGTCGGGCTGGCTGACACCCCATCACCGGGAGCAGCTGGGCGGCCGGCCGTTCGGCGACGGGACGCCGCCGGGCCCCGTGCCGGCGGCCGAGACGGTCCCCGCACACCACCGACCCACCCATTGACCCAAGGAGATCCACGTGGCAAAGAAGAAGAAGCTGCCCATCGCCTACAAGCCTCTCGGCTTCGTGCTCGGCTGGACCAGCGGAACGCTGGCGGGCATGGCCTTCCAGAAGACCTGGAAGGCGATCCGGCACGAGGACGACGCGCCCGACGCCCTTGACCGGGACCGCGGCTGGGGGGAGATCCTGCTGGCCGCCGCCGTCCAGGGCGCCATCTTCGCCGTGGTGCGCAGCGCGGTGGACCGTGCGGGCGCCACCGCCATCGAGCGCTCCACCGGTGTCTGGCCGGCCGGTGAGAAGGGCGGCCGGGACTGATCCGGAGGGGATCGTCCGGATCACCTCGGATCAGGCCGCAGCGCATGGTGCGGCGCATGGTGCGATGTATCGCAAGGCAGAGCATGACCCGCGTGCCGGGCGTACGCGGGTCATGCGACGACACGGCGAGGTGCCGTGCCGGGCGTCGCGGACCTGAGGTGATCCGAACGGCACCCCCTCCAGGTCCCCGGCCGGCCCTCCAGGTCCCCGGCCGGCATGCTCGGACGGCGCTCAGCCCTGCTTGGGCGCCGTCGACGGAACGAGGCGGAGCGTGAAGGAGTGGCCGGCCGGGTCGGCGAAACCGCGCTCCTCGTACGGGCCGGTGGCGTCCTTCGTCTCCAGTGGACGCCCGCCGAGCCCGATGACCTTGCGCTCCGCCTCGTCCAGGTCCTCCACCAGGAAGTCCAGGTGGGCCTGGAAGGCGTTCTCGGGGCGGGGCCAGCTCGGGGGCGTCGCGTTCACATCACGTCGGAACGCCAGCCGGAACCCGTCGCCGCCCCTGATCTCCACCCGGTTGGCGCTCTCGTGTATCTGCTCGGCCTCCAGCAGTTCCTTGTAGAACACCGCGAGTTTCTCGGGCTCGGCACAGTCGAGCACGATGACGCCCGCTTTGACCAAGGCCATGTCTCCTCCGAAGGGTTCGGGGCGCGAGGCGTCGTGCCGCGCGGCCCTGTTCCTTGCGGATATCCCGAGCCGCCGGATTCAGTCGGCGACCCGCCACTCGGACAGGTGTGGACAGGTGTCCATGTATGTTGGACACCTGTCCACACCTGTCCAAGTGGCGGTCGGCTCGCATGGCCGGCTCGCATGGCCGGCTCGCATGGCCGGCTCGCATGGCCGGCTCGCATGGCCGGCTCGCATGGCCGGCTGAGACGAAGGAGCGCCCCGCGCGTGGAGACGGTCGCGAACGTGCTGGTCGGGCTGGTGGCCGTCCTGCACGCGTACATCCTGGTGCTGGAGATGTTCCTCTGGCGGAAGAAACCGGGCCGGGGCCTGCACGGCTTCGACGACGAGACGGCGCGGACGACCGCGCCGATGGCGGCCAACCAGGGGCTCTACAACGGCTTCCTCGCGGCCGGCCTGGTCTGGGGCCTGATCGCTGCGGATCCGACCGGTTTCCGCGCCCAGGTGTTCTTCCTGTGCTGTGTCGTGGTCGCCGGCGTGTTCGGGGCCGTCACGGCCAACCGCCGCATCCTGTTCGCGCAGGCACTGCCGGGCGCGCTCGCCCTGGGCGCCGTCCTGCTCGCGCGGTGAGCCGCGGCGGGACCGGGGACCCGCGGGCCGCCCGCACCCGGGAGCGGCTGCGCCGCGCCCTCCTCGACGAGTGCGCCGAACGGCCCCTGGCGGAGGTCGGCGTGGCCGCGCTGGTGCGGCGGGCGGGGGTGGGCCGGGCCACGTTCTACGTGCACTACGCCGACCTGGAGGAACTCGCGGTCGACTCCTGCGCCGACGTCGTACGGGACGCCGTGGACGCGCTGCACGCCTGGCGCGGGCGGCCCGACCCGGTGCACGCGCCGCCCGCGCTGGCGGAGTTCTTCGCCTCGCTCGCCCCGCACACCCCGCTGTACCGGGCTCTGCTGACCCCGGGCGGCGGCGGTCCGCTCGGGCGGGTGCTGCACCGGGACCTGCGGTCCTACAGTCTGCGCGAGCGCGAACTGGCCGGCGCGGCGGACGCGCCCCTGGTCGCCTCCGCCGTCGCCGCCACCTTCGCCGGTGTGCTGGCGGACTGGCTGCACGGGCTGCTCGACGCCGGCGCGGGGCAGATCGCCGACCAGGTGTGGCAGTTGCTGGTCGCCCTGCACGCCAGCAGGTGAGCGCTGCGTGCGCCGCGGGTTCCGGTCGTTCGCCGCGGACCACTTCTCGACGCCGTCCGGGGTGCGGACGTACGCCGCCCACGTGCTGTCGGCCGGCCACACCTGCCGGTCACCGAACCGTGTCCGGTGGCTGGCGTCCGGTGTCGCGGGCGTCGGCGAGCAGGCGGACGTCACCGTCGTAGGGCGTGTGAGTGCGGCGCCACCCAGGACGCCCTCCGGGTCGCGCACGGACCGCCGGGCCTCCTCCCCCCTGTCAGGTGGCCAGGAAGTGCGCCTTCCCCCACCCTCAGCGGGCGTCGCCCTCGCGACCGCTCGCCTCGGTCACCGGCACCTGGTTGCCCTCGGTGTGGTCCAGTTCCCGTGCCTTAGGCGTCGGTGAAGCGCGCCGGAGGTTCGGGCAGGTGGCGGGAGGCGGCGCTTGTCTGCGGACCCCAACCCCGCGCGTCCGCACGGTCCTTGGCGACGGCCACCTTGGTCCGGCCGCTGCCGTCACGGTCAGCGTCAAGGTCAAGGTCGAAGGCGTACAGCGCGCCGTCCGCCTCCTCGCGCTCCGCGCGGTGACCGGAGTCCGGGAGGTCCGGCTGCTCCATGGGCGCGCGGGGGGCCGCCGACGGTGCCGGTACCGGACGTTCAGCGGACCGCCGCCTGGAACGTCCGGCGGTACGCCTGCGGTGACACCCCGATCGCGGCGTGCAGGTGCTGGCGCAGGGAGGCTCCCGTGGCGAAGCCGACCCGGCCGGCGATCTGGTCCACCGACAGGTCACTGGACTCCAGCAGGTGCCGGGCCCTGGCGACCCGCTGCTGGATCAGCCAGCGGCCGGGGCTGAGGCCCACCTCGCCGTGGAAGCGGCGGGCGAAGGTGCGCAGGCTCATCCGGGCGTGGGCGGCGAGGTCACCGAGGGTCAGCGGTTCGTGCAGGCGTTCCACGGCCCAGGCCCGGGTCGCGGCGGTGCTCGCGGCGCCCTGCCCGGGGACCGGCTGCTCGATGTACTGGGCCTGGCCGCCGTCCCGGAACGGCGGGACCACACAGCGGCGGGCGACTGTGTTGGCGAGTTCGCTGCCGTGGTCCTTGCGGACCAGGTGCAGACAGACGTCGACTCCGGAGGCGGCTCCGGCCGAGGTGAGGATCCGGCCGTCGTCGACGAACAGGACGTCCGGGTCCAGGTCGACGTCCGGGTACCGCCGCCGGAACGCGTCGGCCACCTGCCAGTGCGTGGTGGCCCGGCGGCCGTCGAGCAGGCCCGCGGCGGCGAGGACGAAGGCGGCCGTGCAGATCGAGACGATCCGGGCGTCGGGGCGGATGCGCGCCAGGGCGGCCGCGAGGTCGGAGGGCAGCTCTGCGGGGATGTGCGAAGTCGCCATGGAGGCGATCACCACGGTGTCGGCGGTGGCCAGGATCTCGGGGCCGTGCTCGACGGTGACCGTGAAGTCGGCGTTGGTGCGTACGGGCCGGCCGTCGACCGTGCAGGTCAGCACCTCGTACCGCCCGTCGGCCGCGCCGAGGATCCGGCTGGGAATGCCCAGCTCGAAGGGGTACACACCGTCCAGGGCCAGCACCACGACCCGCTCCACCCGCTCGGCCCGCTCCACATCATGCATGGCACGATCCTATCGGATGTTGGCCATCATGCCATTTCCCGGGCGGGCGGTTCCCGGCAGGCTGTTCCACCATGAGCACTGTGAACACGATGCGAGTCATCAGTCAGGACGTCCTCGGCGGTCCCGAGGTCCTCAGGGAGGTCCGGGTGGAGCGCCCCGGGCCGCGCCCCAACGAGGTGCTGGTCCGGGTCCGGGCCGCCGGGATCAACCCCACCGACTGGAAGCACCGGGAGAGCGGCGGCTTCCTCGGCGAACCGCCCTTCGTGCTCGGCTGGGACGTCTCCGGTGTGGTCGAGGCCGTCGGCATCGGCGTCGCCACGTTCGTGCCGGGTGACGAGGTCTTCGGCATGCTGCCGTACCCGTTCGGCCACGGATCCCACGCCGAGTACGTCATCGCCCCGGTCCGCGCCCTCACCCACAAGCCGTCCGTGATCGACCACACGCAGGCGGGCGCGCTGCCCCTGGTGTCCCTGACCGCGTGGCAGGCCCTGGTCGAGAACGCGGACCTCCAGCCCGGACAGCGGGTGCTGATCCACGCGGCGGCCGGCGGGGTCGGGCACGTCGCCGTGCAGATCGCCAAGGCGCGGGGCGCGTATGTGATCGGCACCGCGAGTGCGGGCAAGCACGGCTTCCTGCGCGAGATCGGCGTGGACGAGGCGATCGACTACCGGGAGACGGACTTCGCCGAGGCGGTCAAGGACGTCGACGTGGTGCTCGACACGCTCGGCGGCGAGACCTCGGTGCGTTCGCTGCGGGTGCTGCGGCCGGGCGGGATCGTCGTCTCGATCCTGCCGGTCGGCTCGGACGAGCTGCGCCAGGAGGCCGAGCGGCTCGGCGTGCGGGCCCTTCGGATGCTGGTGGACGCCGACCGGGCCGGCATGCGGGCGATCGCGGACCTCGTCGAGCAGGGCAGGCTGCGGCCGACGATCGCGGGTACCTTCCCGCTGGCCGATGCCGCCGAGGCGCACGCGCTGGGCGACACCGGCCGGACCACCGGCAAGCTGGTCCTCACGGTGGACTGAGCGGCTGTTCTCAGAAGGTGAGCACGGGTTTGATCGCCTTGCCCGCGCTCATGTCCCGCACCGCCTGGTCGATGTCCGCGAACGGATAGGTGCTGATCAGGCGGTGCAGCGGGAGCCGCCCCGCCTTCACCAGCCGGACCAGGGCGGGGATGAACGTCTGCGTCTCGGCGTCGCCGAGGGTGAGGCCGACGACCCGCTTGCCGCCGAGCATCCCGTTGACGTCCAGGGCGACCTCGCTGCCGAACGGCGGCGCGCCGACGATGACCAGGGTGCCGCGGGCGGCGAGCGCGTCGACGCCCTGGCGCAGGACGGCGACACTGCCCGTGGTCTCCACGACGCCGTCCGCGCCCTGGCCGCCGGTGATCTCCGCGAGGGCCTCGCCGAGGTCCCGCTCGCCCGCGTTGACGGTGTGGGTGGCACCCAACTCCGTTGCCAGCGACAGGCGTTCGCCGACCCGGTCGACGGCGACGATCGTGGTGGCCGGGGTGAGGGCGGCCGCCATGACCGCCGACAGGCCGACGGCTCCGGCGCCCAGGACGACGACCGTGCTGCCGGTGACCGGCTTCAGCACGTTCCAGACGGCACCGACCCCCGTCTGCACGCCGCAGCCCAGCGGGGCGATCGACTCCAGAGGTACGTCGGGGTCGACCTTGACGAGGCTGCGCTCGTCCACCAATGCCCGCTCGGCGAACGAGGACTGGCCGAAGAAGTGGCCGCCGAGCGGCTCGCCGTCGCGGGTGAGGGTGCTGCTGCCGTCGGCCCGCCGGCCGCCGATGAGGTTCAGCGGCAGCCACGTCGCGCAGTACGCGGGGTGCCCGCCGCGGCAGTTGCGGCACGCGCCGCACGAGGTGAAGGACAGCACGACGTGGTCGCCGGGGGCGACGCCGGTGACGGCGGACCCGACGGCCTCGACGACGCCCGCCCCCTCGTGCCCGAGGACTCCGGGAAGGGGGAACGGCAGTCCGCCGCTCGCCACGCCGAGGTCCGTGTGGCACAGGCCGGCGGCGACCATGCGGACGACCGCCTCGTGCGGGCCGGGCTCGTCGAGCTGGACGTCGCTGAGGGTGAAGGGCGCGCCGCCGGACTCGACGACGGCGGCGCGGGTGGTGAGGGACATCGCGGAACTCCTTGGACTGCGCGCTCAGTCGAGCGAGACGACGACGGACTTGACCCTGGTGTAGGCGCCGAGCGCCTCGGGCCCGTACTCGCGGCCGAAGCCGGAGTCCTTGACCCCGCCGAACGGCACCGCGGGGTCGAGCATCGCCCAGTCGTTGACCCAGACGATGCCCGCCTGGAGCCGGCCGGCGACGCGGTGGGCGCGGGCCAGGTTGGTGGTCTGGACGCCCGAAGCCAGGCCGTACGGCGTGGAGTTGGCGAGGGCGACGGCCTCGTCCTCGGAGTCGAAGGGCTGCACGGTGAGGACCGGGCCGAAGATCTCCTCCTGGACGACCCGGGAGTCGTTGGGCAGGTCGGCGATCACGGTGGGCCGGTAGTAGTAGCCGCCGTCCAGGTCGAGCCGCTCACCGCCGCAGACGACACGGCCGCCCTCCTCGCGGGCCAGGGCGACGTACTCCTCGACCTTCCTCAGGTGCTTCTCCCCCGCCATCGGCCCGACGACCGTCCCGGCGTCGCGCGGGTCGCCGACCGGTACGCCGGGGACGGCGTCGGCCAGGATGCCGAGCAGGGTGCTGTACACCGAGCGCGCCACCAGCAGCCGGGGGCCGCCCATGCAGAACTGTCCGGTGTTGAAGACGAAGCCCTTGATGACCGCGCCGACCGCCTTCTCCAGGTCGGCGTCCTCGAAGACCACGTGGGCCGCGTTGCCGCCGAGCTCCATGGTGACGGGCTTGAGGGCCTCGCCGGCCACACTCGCGGCGTGCCGGCCGACGGCGGTGGAGCCGGTGAAGGCGATCTTGTCGACGCCGCTGTGCCGCAGCAGCGCCTCGCCGGCCACCGGACCCGCGCCGGTCACCACGTTGACCACGCCGTCCGGGACGCCCGCCTTCTGGAACAGGCGGGCCATGCAGAGGGCGCTGAGCGGGGTCTCGTCGGCCGGCTTGTGCACGACCGTGTTGCCGGCCGCCAGCGCGGGCGCGATCTTGGAGCCGGCCAGGATCAGCGGGAAGTTGAAGGGCGTGATCGCGGCGACCACACCGAGCGGCTCACGCCTCGTGTAGGCCAGGGCGTTCATGGGGGTGTCGCGGTGCGCGCCGTGCAGGGAGTGGGCGAGGGCGGCGAAGTGCTCGTAGTCGTCGGCCGCGTTCGCCACGTCCACCGCGTGGCAGAGGGTGATCGGCTTGCCCACGTCGAGGCTCTCCAGGCGGGCGATCTCGTCGGCGTTCTCCCGGATCAGCTCGGCGACGCGGTGCAGCACCCGGCCCCGTTCGCGTCCGCTCAGGCCGGACCAAGCTCCCCCGTCGAAGGCCTCCCGGGCGGCCCGCACGGCGGCGTCCACGTCGGCGGCGCCCGCCTCCGCGACGGTGGTGACGACCGCGCCCCGGGACGGGTCGACCACCTCGGTGCGCGCTCCGTCGGCGGCCTCGCGCCACTGTCCCCCGATGAACAGCCGTCCGGGTTCGATCTCGAAGGTGGTCATCGCCACTCCTCAGCCTCATCGCCAAGATTTCAACAAACAGGATTCCTGTTGGTTCGCAGTCTCTTTACAGACAGGTTTCCTGTCAATGCTCTAGTGTGGACCCATGCTCGACAGTCAGGCGGCCAAGGCAGCCCCGTCCCTCCTCTACATGGTGAAACAGGTGGAGCTCGTCGTGCGATCCCACCTGGACGAGCTGGTCAGACCGTCCGGGATCACGGCGTTGCAGTACACCGCGCTCACCGTCCTGGAGCGGCACGACGGACTGTCGGCCGCGCAGCTGGCCCGTGACTCCTTCGTCACCGCCCAGTCGATCGCGGACCTCGTACGGTCACTGGAGAACCGCGGGCTGGTGCGCCGGGAGCGCAACCCCCGCAACCGCCGCGAGCTGCTGATCCTGCTGACCGACACGGGCCGCGAGCTGCTCGCACACCACAAGGAGCCGGTACGGGAACTGGAGGAGCGGATGGTGCGGGACCTCACACCGCACCAGACCCGGCAGTTCCGCCAGGCACTCACCCAGGCCTGGCACGCCCTGTCGTAGGACACGTCACAAGACGCTGCGCGCAATTCGAAGACATATGTCAATCGAACATGCTCAAATTCATTCCATCGGGGGTAACTTGCAGGGCGGGGAACGCATTTGCTCCCACGCGGGACCGGGTGAGACGTCTACGCTCGCAGCACGTCGTCACCCCGGCCCCCGGTGACCTGCGGTCCCTGCCCCTGAGGAAGCCGGTTGGAGACGAGGTCGTCGTGCAGCAGGAACCTGCGCCGGTCAGCCGGCATCTGCGCGTCCGCCAGGAGCGGGGCCACACGGTCCTGGAGTTCCACGGGGAGATCGACATCGCCGCGGCCGTGGAGATCGTCCCGCACCTGGACCGGGTGACGGGGCGGCCCGACGCCCGCCTGGTGATCGACCTCAGCGAGGTGGAGTTCTTCGACTGCTCCGGGCTGCGCCTGCTCTACCGGGCCCGCAGCCGGATGCTGGACCACGGCGGACGACTGCTCCTGGTGTGCACGCATCCGCTCACCCTGCGCGTGCTGCGGGTCACCGGGCTGGCCCGGCTGCTGCCCCCGATGCCCACGCTGGACGCGGCGCTGGAACAGCCCGAGTCGGCGTCCGGCCCGGTGTGACGGTGCCTGCTCGATGATCCCTGCCGAGCGGCGGGCCACTGCTCGATGAGCGCGTCCGACCGGCCCGCTACTCGGTTCGCGCGTCGAACAGGGCGCTGACCGACTCACCGTTGTGGATACGGCGTACCGCCTCGGCGAGCGCCGGGGCGACGGTGAGGATGCACAGCTTGTCGGTGCGCTCCTCCGCGGGAACCGGCACGGTGTTGGTGCACACGATCTCCAGGACGTCGGGCTGCTCACCGATCCGCTTCAGCGCCCCGTCGGCGAAGAGACCGTGCGTGCAGGCGACCCGGATCGACCGGGGCCCCATCTCCCGCAGCCGGTCGAGGAGTTCCAGGACCGTACTGCCCTTGGCGATCTCGTCGTCCAGCACGATGACGTCGCGTCCGGCGACCTCGCCGATGACGGAGTTGATGCTGACCCGGTCGTCCGCGAACCGCTGCTTGGCGCCGGCGGCCACCTGGGCGCCGAGCATCCGGGCGAACGCGGCGGCCTCCTTGGCGTTGCCGAGGTCGGGCGAGACGACCGTGGTCCGGGACAGGTCGTACCGCCGGAAGTGCGCGGCCAGCTCGCGCAGCGCGTGCAGGTGGTCGACCGGGACCGAGAAGAAGCCGTGCACCTGCGGTGAGTGCAGGGTCATCGCCAGCACCCGGCTGGCGCCCGCCGCCACCATCAGGTCCGCGACCAGACGTCCGCCCAGCGAGATGCGGGGTTCGTCCTTCTTGTCGGAGCGGGCGTAGGAGTAGTGCGGCATGACGACGCTGATCCGTCCCGCGGAGGCGCCGCGCGCCGCGTCGCACATCAGCAGCAGCTCCACCAGGTGCTCCTGCACCGGCCTGACCAGCGGCTGGATCAGGAAGACGTCCCGCTCCCGGCAGTTCGACTGGAGCTGCACCTCCAGGCAGTCGTTGGCGAAGCGGCTGACCCGGGTGGGGCTGAGCGGCACCCCGAGATGCGCGCAGACCTCCTGGGCCAGCTCAGGGTGGGCACTCCCGCTGAACACGGCGATATCTCGCACGACCTGCTCCTCGCATGATCATTCCGGCTGGCGGGCTCATGCTACGGGCCCGGCGGAAGCCGGTCGCGGACCGTCCACGGGAGCGGGTCATGCCGGCCGCGTCCGTGGCCCCTCACGTCAGGGTCCCCCGCACGCGCACGCTGGACATCGGAATCCCGGCCCCGTCATCCCGGCCCGCGTCGACGCCGACGGGGCCGGTCCGACCGAGCGGCCGCTGTCCGGCCACCGCCCGATCGACCGGCTCGTCGGCGGCTCGGGCCGGACACAACGGCACCGCAAGGTACTGTCCGCGCTGGTGACGGGGAATTCCTCACGTCAGTGCGCCCCCTTGCCTCCGTCAGCGGTGCAATCGGTCAACGATCCGGTCTGGCGGGGCCTTTGGGGGGAAAGCGAGCAGTAGGAAGGAGGGCCGTCGCCATGACGACTCCCATCAGGCGCGTGTCCAGGCGTATGCCCGGCTGGGCGAAGGCGGTGAGCGCTGTCGTACTGGTGCTCGTCGTGTTCTTCGCCGGAATCCGGCTGAGCGTGCTGCCGGGACTCAAGGACCTGTTCGGCACGGAGACCCATGACCGCTCCGGGCCGGCACTGCTCACGTCCATCCAGGACATCAGCCGTTACGACGCCGCCTCCGGCAATTTCCAGGTCGTGGTGGACCTGGAGAAGGACACCAAGTACCTGCCCGACGCGATCCGCGGCTCCCGCACCCTGTACGTCGGGGCGGGCACCGTCGACGCCTACGTCGACCTCGGCAAGGTCGGCGAGGACGACGTGACGGTCAACAAGGACCGTACGTCCGCCGTCCTGCGGCTGCCGCACGCCAGGCTCGGGACACCGGCCCTGAACGCGGACCGCTCCTACGCCGTCTCCAAGCAGCGCGGTCTCCTCGACCGGCTGGGCGATGTCTTCTCGGACAACCCCAACAGCGAACAGGCCGTGCAGAAGCTGGCGGTACGGCACATCGGCGACGCGGCGAAGGAGAGCGAGCTGACCAAGCGGGCCGAGACGAACACCGCGACCATGCTCAAGGGTCTGCTGGGTTCCCTCGGCTTCAAGGAGGTGAAGGTCAGCTACGGCGGCTGACCGGGTGCCGCGCACGCCTCGAAGTCCCGGGCAAAGGCCCGCCACGGCCGCCAAGAGCCCTCACGGAGGGGGCGGTGGCGCGCGGGCCTCCGCCCGAGTACCCGGCCCGGAACTACCCGCAGTGCCTCGACGGGACCAGGGCGGCGCTCGCTCGGGACGACTGGGGCGGGGCGACGGCATTGACGAATTGACGACCGGTTTGCGGGTAACTGCCCTTCGACGCGGGGAAGTTGACGACTGGAGAAGCGCATGGCTCGTACAGTTGCACGTCCACGTGCCGGTTTCCGCCTGCGTACCGCCAGGTCCGGCAAGCCCGTCGGGGCGGAGCGGACCGAGAAGACCACGAAGTCAGGCAGGGCCGCCGGGCAGGGCGGGCCGGCGCGGGCGTCGCGACCGGCCCGCGAACGCCGCCCCCTGCCCTGGCCGCTCCGGCTGCTGGCGATGCTGTGCGCCTTCGCGTTCATGGTGGCGTTCGCCGTCGTGCTGGCCCGGCTGACGCTGGAGCCCTCCCCCGCCTCGGAGTCGCTGACCCACACCAACATGCGCCCGGGGGACTCGCTGCGGGCCTATCTGGACCAGCCCGAGCTGCGGGACGCCGCCAGGCAGGTCGGCGGGAACCTGCTGCTGGGCATCCCGTTCGGTGTCCTGGTGCCGGTTCTGGCGCCCCGTACGCGCGGCATCCTGCGGGTACTCCTGCTGACGGCGATCGTCATGCTGATGGTGGAGTTCGCCCAGGGCGCCCTGGTCACCGGCCGGGCCTTCGACGTCGACGACGTCATCCTCAACACGACCGGGGCCCTGGTGGGCTACCTCCTGCTGGGGCGGCGGCTCAGCCGGGCGGTGCACAGCTGAGGCAGACGGCGGTGGGGCGGGCCAGGCGGGCGTCAGCCGCGGCCGGGCGGCGCCTCACTCGGCCGGAGCGTCGTACCGGTGACGGACGAGACACCACCGTCGTACCGGCGACGGCGCGATATCGCGATATAGGGGACACCGTGGCCTGCCGGACCCGGCCGTCACCGGGCCGCATTCGTCGACGGCGAGTGCGGCCCCGTGGTCGTTCCGCGCCTCGGAGTCGATCCGCGCTCGCCCGGGAGAGCGGACCCGGTCCGGGAGAGCGGGCCCGTTCAGTGCCGCCGGTACCAGGTGAACTTGTCTCCGCCCACCCAGCGGACCACGTCCGGGTCGTCCAGGTCGTGGACCGTGATGCCGAACGCGGCGGCGGCCTCCAGAACGTCGGTGATCATCCTCGCCTCGCCGACCATCTGGCCGTCGATCTCCACGATCCGGAAGGGCGGAGTGCCCGGCTGTACCCCGAGCACCATGATCCGCGGGTGGGCGATGTGGGGGCTCGTGCTTTCGGTCATACATAGAGCGTAGAGCGCGACCCGCGAAGGCGACTTCCTGTGGTGGCCTGGCCTGGGGCCTGTCCGACGCCCCGTCGTCGCCCGGAAGGCAGGCGGGACTCGTCGGACGGGCCCTCTGGCCAGGGGCGCCGCCACTGGCTAGGGGCGCCGCCACTCGTCGCTGTCCAGGTGCGAACCGGCCTGCGGGCCCATCCGGAGCATGCCGCCGTCCACACTCCAGGACGCGCCGGTGACGTACGTGGCGTCGGGGCCGGCCAGGAAGGCGATCACGGCCGCGACCTCGCGGGCGTCACCGGGCCGTCCGAGGGGGATGCCGGGGCGGCTCTCGGTGTGCGGGTCGGTGTCCTCCTGGCCGGTCATCGGGGTGGCGATCTCGCCGGGGGCCACCGCGTTGACGGTGATGCCGTGTTCGGCGAGTTCCAGCGCCATGACCTGGGTGAGCAGGCCGAGGCCGCCCTTGGCCGCGCAGTACGGCGCCGCGCCGACCCTCGGCTGGTGTTCGTGGACGGAGGTCACGTTGACGATCCGGCCCCCGTCGCCCTGCCGGATCATGTGCCGGGCCGCGCGCTGCCCGCACAGGAAGGGGCCGATCAGGTCGACCTCCAGAACCTCGCGGACATCGTCGAGTTCCAGGTCGAGGAACGGCGTCATGGTGCCCGTACCCGCGTTGTTGACCAGGACGTCGAGGCGGCCGAGCCGGTCGCACAGTTCGTCGACGGTGTCGGCGGCGGCGGGCAGGCGGGTGAGGTCCATCTGGGCCACGGCGGCCCGCTGCCCGTGGGCGCGGACCTCCTCGGCGGTCTCCTCGGCGCCCTTCGGGTCACTGTGCCAGGTGATGCCGACGTCCATCCCCGCCCGGGCCAGCCGGACGGCGGTGGCCCTGCCGATGCCGGAATCGGCGCCGGTGACGACGGCCACCTTGCTGCGCGGTGCGGTGGGAACGGACATGGCAGGCCTCCTCGTGGACGCGGGCGAGGTGATGAGGCATCGCAGTACCCGGCCGCGTACCGGACAAACCGGCTGCCCGCCGTGCGGCCCCCCGTGAGCTGGGGAACTCTGGAGGCCCAGGCGAGGGTGGAGGTGGAGGTGGAGATGGCATGGATCCCGTGAAGGCTCTGGACCGGATCGCCTTTCTGCTGGAGCGGTCCGGTGCGCCCACGTACCGCGTACGCGCCTTCCGTACGGCGGCCCGGGTACTGACCGCGCTGCCGGAGCGGGAAGTGCGCGAACGGGCGGACGCCGGGACGCTGGAGGCCCTCAAGGGGGTCGGGCCGAAGACCGCACAGGTGGTGAGCGAGGCGCTGGAGGGCCGGGTGCCCGGCTACCTGGAGAAGCTGGCGGGCGAGGCCGACGCTCCCTTGGCCCCCGGCGGGGAGCGGCTGCGGGCCCTGCTGCGCGGGGACTGCCACCTGCACTCGGACTGGTCGGACGGCGGCAGCCCGATCGACGAGATGGGCCGGGCGGCTGCGGACCTCGGCCACGAGTGGGCGGTGCTGACCGACCACTCGCCCCGGCTGACCGTGGCGCGGGGTCTGTCACCCGAGCGGCTGCGCCGCCAGCTGGAGGTGGTGGCGGAGCTGAACGAGACGTGGGCGCCGTTCCGGCTGCTGACCGGCATCGAGTGCGACATCCTCGACGACGGGTCGCTCGACCAGGAGCCGGAGCTGCTGGAGCGGCTGGACGTCGTGGTGGTGTCCGTGCACTCCAAGCTGCGGATGGACGCCCGGTCGATGACGCGGCGCATGGTGGCGGCCGTCCGCGATCCGCACGCGGACGTGCTCGGGCACTGCACCGGGCGGCTGGTGACGGGGCGGGGGCGGCCCGAGTCGGAGTTCGACGCGGACGAGGTGTTCGCCGCGTGCGCCGCGTCCGGCACGGCCGTGGAGATCAACAGCCGGCCCGAGCGGCTCGATCCGCCGCGGCGGCTGCTGCGCAAGGCGGTGGCGGCGGGCGTGCTGTTCTCCGTGGACACCGACGCGCACGCGCCCGGTCAGCTGGACTGGCAGATCCACGGATGTGCGCGGGCGGAGGAGTGCGGGGTGCCCGCCGAGCGCGTGGTCACGACGTGGTCGCTGGAGGAGTTGCTGGCCTGGACCCGCGAGGGCCGGACTCCGGACCGAGTGGCGAGCGCCTGACGTGGTACTCGGCGCGGTGCTCAGGCCATGTGCTCAGGCCATGTGCTCAGACGATGCGCTCAAGCGATGCGCTCAAGCGATGCGGGACGGAAGGACGTGCGTATGGGACGGGCCGCGGTGTTCGACGTCGACGGGACCCTCGTCGACACCAACCACCTTCATGTGGCGACCTGGTGGGAGGCCTTCCGGCAGGCCGGGCACGAGGTGCCCATGCACGCCGTCCACCGGGCGATCGGGCTCAGCTCCACCGACCTCGTCGCCCATCTGCTCGGCGACGACCGGGACAAGGACCGGGACGAGGAACTGAGCGCCGCCCACAAGGCCCTGTACGGGCAGTACTTCGACCGGCTGCCGGCGTTCCGGGACGCCGGGCGGCTGCTGCGGCGCCTGGACCGCGAGGGCTGGACGGTGGTGCTCGCCACCTCCGCGGGCGGCGCCGAACTGTCCGCGCTGCGCCGGGCCATCGACGCGGACGACGCGATCAAGGACACGGCGAGCGCCGACGACGTCGACGAGGGCAAGCCGGCCCCCGAGCCCGTCGAGCACGCCCTGGACCTGGCCGGTGTCCCCGCCGAACGGGCGGTCCTCATCGGCGACACCGTCTGGGACATGCGCGCGGGCAGCCGGGCCGGGGTGCGCTGCGTGGGCGTCCTGTGCGGCGGCATCCCCCGCGTTGACCTGGAGCAGGCCGGAGCGACCCGGATCTACGACGACCCCGCCGACCTCCTGGCCTCCTTGGCGGACAGCCCCCTGGCCTGAGGGCAGGCCGGCGCGTCCGGCGGCGGATCCCGCGGCGAGGCCGAGCGCGCCGACGGCCTTGGCGGCTGCGGCGGCTGCGTCATACGCGTCATACGCGGCGGAGAACGACGGACACGGGACACGCGAGGCGACAAGCCGGACCGACCGGCGGCCGGCCCGACAGAGCGGGAGCCTGACGGACCGCCCGACCGACCGCCCGACCGACCGGCCGGGCGCCGTCATCGTGACGTGAGGGACCGACTGGTTCGGATACCCACCCCGCATGACGCGTGTGACAGATGCGGTACGACCCCGTGGTGGCCGTCCGGCCGATGCGCTGCGCCGGGAGGCGCGTGCGGTCGCGCGGGCCGGCCGGGCCGCCTGGTGCGAACCCGGCCGGGAGCGCGACCTGGTCGTGCAGTCGCTGAAGGCCGCCGCGGCGGCACTGATCGCCTGGTTCGTGGCCAGCTACTGGCTGAGCGACCCGATGGCCCTGATGGCGCCCTGGGTGGCGATGGTGCTGGTGCAGGCCACCGTCTACAGCTCGCTGCGGCAGGCCGCCCAGCAGTGGACGGCCATGTGCACCGGAACCCTGCTGGCGTCGGCGGCCCAGGCGCTCACCGGTGACACGCTGGGCGCGCTGGCCCTGTCGGTCCCCGTGCTGATGCTGCTCGCCAACTGGCACCGCTTCGGCGACCAGGGCATCTACGCGGCGACGACCGCCGTCTTCACGATCGCCTCGGGCGCCGTCTCGGCGTCGGCGGTCGGACACCGCGTGGGGCAGGCTGCGCTGGGCGCGGTGATCGGGGTCGCCGTCAACGCCTTCGTCTTCCCCCCGATCCACCTGCGGGACGTACGGGAGAACCTCGCGGCACTCGCCCGGGAGGCGGGCGACGTGCTGGACACCGTCGCCGGTGACCTGCGCGAGGCCGAGTGGGACGCGCAGTCCGCCGCCCGCTGGTCGAGCGGCGCGGCCCGGCTGGAGCGGCGGCTGGAGGCGCTGCGGTCGGCCCGCGGCTGGAGCCGGGAGAGTCTGCGGCTGACCGCCGGTCCGCTGCGCGCCCTCAACCGGGCGCCGCAGTACGTGCCGCCCGAGGAGGAGGACGAACGCTGGAGCCGGGTCACCGGCCATGTCGGGGCGCTGACCCGGACCCTGACGGTCGCGGCCGACGCCGAACGCACGCCCGCCCCGCCCGAGGCCCATGCACTGCGCTCGTACGCCCTTCTCCTGGAGCTCATCGCGGATGCCTGCCATGCGGAGAGCCGCCGGCTGCGGGATCCCCGCGAGGACGCGCGTTTGGACGGCGGGGGCGAGGACGCGATGCGGGAGCTGCACGAGCAGTTGCAGGAGGAACTCCGGAAGCACGCCACGCACGGAGCCGCCCAGGCCGCCGTACTGGGAACGCTGTTGTTGCAGGCCGAGAACCTCTGGACCGAGACCGTGCCGAGCGCCCGGCAGCAGTGACCCGGATCACCCCAAAAGGCCACAGACCGAGGAACACCCACGGATGGTTGTCCGTTGAACAGACTGTGGGTGCGGACGGGACAGTGTCCCCGGGCCTCACCTTCTGCCCACAGGGACGATCGTCCGGCTGAAGCCCTGTGGAGCGTCTCGCCGAGAGGCGACCGCCGTCCGCGCCCACCACCGGACCGCCCCGACCGTGATTCCCCCGTCCGGTCGGGGCTTTCCCCTGCCCAGGGCCGCCGCGCGTGCGGCGCCGGCCGGCGTCGACGGCGGCGAGGTCGAGGTCGACGAGTGCCTCCCCGCACTCCTCGACCGGGACGGCGGCGACCCGCGCGTCGGACATCAGGACGATCTCAGTCATGACGAGATCATCCCCGGCCGAAGCCGGGCCCGGGCCCGCGTGCATCGCCGACGGCCGGGTACTCGGCTGCTCCGTCGGACCCGCGGCCGAGAGGAGCCGGAAGTGAGCAGCACAACGGGCAACAGGATCGTGGTCACGGGAGCCACCGGCAATGTCGGCACCAGCGTGATGCGCCTGCTCTCCGAGGACCCGAGGGTCGAGTCCGTCCGGGGCCTGGCCCGTCGGCTGCCCGACTGGGAGCTCCCGAAGACGCAGTGGTCGGCCGTCGACCTGGCGTCCGACCGGACCGACCTGGTCAAGGAGTTCGAGGGCGCCGACGCGGTGGTCCATCTGGCGTGGGCGTTCCAGCCGACGCACGACCCGGCGACGACCTGGCGGACGAACGTGCTCGGTTCGATGCGGGTGTTCGACGCGGTGGCCACGGCGGGCGTGCCGGCGCTGGTGCACGCGTCGTCCGTGGGCGCGTACTCGCCGGGGCCCAAGGACCGCGCGGTGGACGAGAACTGGCCGACGCACGGCTGGCCGGACGCCGCGTACTGCCGGGAGAAGGCCTACCTGGAACGTGCCCTGGACACGTTCGAACGCGACCATCCCGCCGTCCGGGTGGTGCGGATGCGGCCCGCCTTCCTCTTCAAGCGGGAGTCGGCGAGCGAGCAGCGGCGCATCTTCGGCGGCCGCTTCCTGCCGGGACCGCTGGCGCGGCCCGACCTGCTGCCGTTCCTGCCCGACATCCCGGGCCTGCGCGTCCAGGCGCTGCACACCGACGACGCCGCCAAGGCGTACCAGCTCGCCCTGCGCACCAACGTCGACGGCCCCTTCAACCTGGCGGGCGAGCCCACGGTCGACGTGGAGCTGCTGGGCGAGATGCTGGGCGCCCGTCCGGTCCGGCTGCCGCGCACGGCGGCCCGCTCGGCGATCGCCGCCGCGTGGGGCCTGCACCTGCTGCCGGCCTCCCCGCATCTCTTCGACGCGGTGCTGAGGCTTCCCCTGATGGACTGCTCCCGCGCCCGCACGGAGCTGGGCTGGATCCCTGAGCACACGGCGACGGAGGTGCTGGAGGAGTTCCTGCACGGCATGCAGCAGGGCGCGGGCGGGGAGACGGTACCGCTGCGGGGCCGCAAGGTCGGCTGACCGCGGCCCCGGCGGCGGTCCGCGCTCCAGCGTCGGCGGTCCGCGCTCAGGCGGAGGGTTCGTCCGGCACCGGGTGCTCGGACTGCTCGATGTCCGGGCGCGGGGCGCCCTGCGTGCCCGTGTCCGACTCGTCCGTGTCCGACTCGTCCGTGTCGGGCACGTCCGCGGCGGACTCGTCGGACTCCGGGGCCTGGTCGGCACGCGCGGCTTCCGTGGTGTCGACGGTGTCGCCCTGCGCACCGCCCGTGCCGACCTCCCAGGGGTCCTCGCCGTCATGGGCCTGCTGGTCGGGCATGTCGCGCGGGACGGGCGAACCGTTCTCACCGGGTCCTTCGTCGCGGTGGTCGTCCACGGCGTGCTCCCTTCATGGGGTTCGAGTCACTGCGTTCGAATCTGCGGGTTCGAATCACTGGGTTCGAATCACTGGGTTCGAGGCGCCACGCGAGTACCTCCGCCCTGATCAGCGAAACGTCAGTGCGGCGCCCGCTCGGCCAGCGCCGTGCGCCACGCGGGCGCCGGTCCCTCGGGCGCCGGTTCGGGGCGCCGTCCGCCCCGCGCGAAGAAGTCAGCGAGCGGCAGGATCGCGGCCCCGACGGTGACGGCGTCGGGCCCCAGCCGCCCGAGGTCGACGCTCACCTTCTCGGCCGGGTGGCGCAGGGCGTACGACATGGCGTGCCGCCGTACGGCGGGCAGGAACCGCGCGCCCAGCTGGAGCCCGGCCCAGCCGCCGATGAGGATGCGCTCGGGCTGGAACAGGTTGATCAGGTCGGACAGGCCGGCCCCGAGATACTCGGCGGTCTCCTCCAGCACGGCCAGCGCGACGGGGTCGGCCTCGTCGCCCTCGGGCGGGTAGGCGGCGGCCAGCATCGCGGTCAGCGCGGTCTCCTCGTCGGTGTCCTCCGGCGGCCGTCCGCCCTCCTCGCGCCAGCGTTGCAGCAGCGACTCGGCACCCGCGTACGCCTCCAGGCAGCCGAGGGCACCGCACCGGCACCGGCGTCCGCGCACCCGTACCGTCAGGTGCCCCCACTCGACCGCCCGCCCGTGCTCCACCTCGGGGGTCACCAGGCAGGCGCCGACTCCGGAGCCGAAGAGGACGACGACCGCGTTGCGGGCGCCGCGTCCGCCGCCGAACCACATCTCGGCCTGGCCGAGGGTCCGCGCGCCGTTGTCGATGAAGTACCGCGTGCTGTCGGGGAGTTGCGGGTCGGCGCGCAGCAGGGCTTCGAGCGGGACGGCGTCCCAGCCGATGGTCTGCCCGTGGACGACGGCTCCGCGCTCCGGGGTGCGTTCGACGATGCCGGGAACGCCGATGCCGACGCCGAGGAGGCGCTCCGGAGCGACACCGGCGTGGGCCAGCACCTCGGCGACGCCGTCGCGGATGTGTCCGACGATGCCCTCGACCTCGTACCCCTGCTGCGCCAACGGGCGTTCCGCGCGGGCGAGTTCGGTGAGGGTCAGGTCGAACAGCTCGATCCGCACGCGGGTCTCCCCCACGTCGACGCCGATCATGTGGCCACTGCCCGGCGCCACCCGCAGCAGGGTGCGCGGGCGCCCGCCGTCGGAGTCCACGCTCCCGGCCTCCTCGACCAGTCCGTCGGCGACCAGGTCGGTGACCACGTTGCTCACCGAGCCGGAGCTGAGTCCGGTCGCCGGGCCGAGCTCGAAGCGGCTGAGGGGGCCGTCGAAGTAGAGCTTCTGCAGCACGGCCGTGCGGTTGCCCCGCCTGAGGTCGCGTACCGTGCGCCCGTTCCGCCCCGCCATGTGGCTCCTTCCGAACCCTGCCCGACCTGGACCACGCCTGTGCGGGACCACCGTACCCGCCTTTCTTCGCTTCCTTAATTCATGTCCTGAACTAAGAAGGCCGGAGATCGGGCGCCAGCTCCTCGATCTCCTCCAGGGCCGCGACGAGTTCCGGGGCGACCGTCTCCTGGACCCGTCGTTCGCGGCCGGCGTCCACCGCCCGGGGAGTCGTCTCCGTGAGCATGATCAGGTAGAGGTAGGCGCGGTACAGGGCGAGGCGGAGGCGGGCCGGGACGTCGAACTCCGCCCGGCCGCCCGCCTCCCGGTAGCCCGCGAGGAACGCCTCGTCCTTCCTGATGTCCCCCAGCAGCGCCAGGGAGACGAAGTCGGCCAGCGGGTCGCCCCAGAACATCCGCTCGCCGTCGATGAGTCCGCCGATCCGGGGCTTCTCCCCCGCCGGGCGGTCGACCAGGATGTTCCCGGGCCACAGGTCGAAGTGGACCAGACGGGGGACGGTGACCTCGTCCAGGGCGGGGTGCGCGGACCGGAGCGTTTGGGCCACCGCGTCAACGGGGCGGGGCAGCCGGGTCCGGTAGTGGCGGGCGTCGGTGAGGATGGCCTCGGTGATGGCGCTGAAGGCGGTGCGCCAGTCGGTGGCGAGCGGGCCGAGGGCGCCGGACGGATAGCCGAAGCCGGGCCCGGTCACCTCGTGCAGACGGGCGACCTGGCGGCCCAACTCGGCCCGCAGAGCGGCGCGTTCGGTGTCGGTGAGCGAACCGTCCCAGGGCCGGCCCGGACACGCCGTCATCAGCAGGTGCGGTACGGCGTGGTCCGCGCCGACGGCGACGGCCCGCGGCGCCGGGACGCCCGCGCCGGCGGCCGCCCGGTAGAACTCCGCTTCGGAGGTCAGCAACCGGCTCTCGTACCGCAGGGCCGGGGCGGTGGGCGCGGGCGCGACCTTCAGCACGTACCGGCTGCCGTCGGTGAGGAGGAGTTCCTCGACGGTGTTGTACGTGCCACCGCTCAGCGGGCGCAGGCGGGCGAGCCGGTCGGGGTTGAGCCGGGCACCCTCCAGCACCCGCCGGGCCCGCGCCCAGGAGTCCGGCGCCGTCGCCGCGCCTCCGGGTTCCGCCGCGCTCAGGGATGCCTGCGATTCCACGGAGTCCGTCACCCGCGCCCCACCCGTCCCTCCGGTCAGCCGGCCGCGTACACGTCCTCGACGTAACGCCCGGTCTCCACCAGTGCGTCGAGCCACCGCTCGGCGGCCGACTCGTCGGCGTCCGGTGTGCGCTCCCGGTACAGGGTACGGAACGCGTCCCGCACGCCCGGCGCCATCCGGGAACCGTCGCCGCAGACGTACACCCGGGCCCCCGCGGCCAGCAGCTCCCACACCTCGTCGGCCTCGGCGGCGACGCGGTGCTGCACGAAGGCCACCTCTCCCTCGGGGGCGGCGCTGAAGGCGGGGCGGAGCCGGACGGCTCCGGCTGTCTCGGCGGCGCGCAGTTCGCCGGCGTGCAGGAAGTCGGCGTCGGGGGCGTCGCAGCCGACGTAACAGAGCGCGGGCGAAAGTCGCTCGCCCCGGGCCAGGGCCGCGACCCGGTCGGCGACGGCCCCGCGGAAGGGGGCCAGGCCGGTGCCGGCCGCGATCATGACGACCGGCCGGGAGTGGTCGACGCGGAAGGCGTCCCGGCAGGGCTGGACGCGGGCCGCCACGGTGTCCCCGGGCTGGACGTCGGCGAGGTGGCCGGAGCCGACGCCCCGGTGGGTGCCGTTGCCGGAGCGTGCGGGCGCCTCCAGCAGGGAGACCATCAGGTCGATGTGGTCCGGGTCGGCCGCCGGGGACGAGGACACCGAGTACAGACGCGGGCGCAGGGGCGGGAGCAGGCCGAGCAGCGCCGGCCAGTCGAGCGCGCCGCGCAGGGCCGGGAAGTCCTCGAAGATCTCCACGAGGGTGCGCGGGTCGTCTTCCCCGAGGACGGCCAGCCGGGCGCGTTCCGGCGGGCACGGGTTGGCGGCGGCCAGCGCGGACAGCTGGCCGGCGGTCGGACGCTGCTGCAACTCGACGTGGTACGCCAGGAGTTGGCCTACCGTCAGGGGGCGGTCGACGGCGAGTCCGGCGCGGCGCGGACGGGTGGGGCGGATGTCCAGGACGGTGTCCGGATCGACTCCGAGTGCGGCGGCGGCCCGCTCGACGAGCGCCTTGCCGTTGACCGGGAGCACGGCGACGTGGTCGCCGGTGCGGTAGGCGGTGCCGGCGGGCAGGGCGAGCCGTACGAACCGCTTGCGGCGGGGGTGGCCGGGGGCGGTGAGGTCGTAGGACTCGGTGACGGTCATGGGGACCAGGCCGTGCCGTTCGGCCAGGGCGTCCCGCGGACCGCCGGTCAGGGTCCGGACCTCGTACGCGGCTGCCGGCTCCGGCTCGGGGGCGGGGGCGGGGGCCGCGTCCGGGTCGCCGTACGCCCGAAGGAGCGCGGTGCGCAGTGCGGCGGTGAAGGCGTGGACGGTGCCGGTGAGGTCGCCGGAGGCGTCCCCGCTGGCGCGGTCCAGGAGGCGGGTGCCGCCGAGGCCGGCGAGGCGTTCGTCGATCCGGGCCGGGACGTGCTGGTAGGTGGCGGCCCAGTTGCGGTCGCCGACCCCGAGGACGGCGTACGTGACGCCGGTCGCCTCGGTGGCCTCGTCCAGCCGGGCGACGAACTCCCGGGCGTCATCGGTGGGCCGGCCGTTGTAGGAGGCGGCGGTGATCACGACGGGACGGTCCGTGGGCAGGCCCCCGGCGTAGGCGTCCAGGGGCCCCACCTCCGTCTCGCAGCCCACGGCCGCCGCCTCGTCGGCGAGCCGGCCGGCGATGTCACGGCAGGTGCCGTAGGTGCTGCCGTGCAGGAAGAGGGCACGGGTGCCGGGGCGTACGCGGGCGGGCAGCGCGGTGCCGGCGGTCCTCACGCCCGGGGACGCCTCCGGGGTGCCCGGGAGGGGGGCGTGGGCGCGGTCGGCGGTGGTGCGCGGGGACAGGGTGAGGGTGAACCCGTCCGGCTTGAGGGTGAGGGCTTCCTTGACGGTGAGCCGGTAGTCGGCGTGGTCGTGCAGACGGTAGCGGTGGACCAGCAGCGCCAGCAGCATCGTCGCCTCGTGCAGCGCGAACTGCCGCCCGATGCAGGCGCGTTCGCCGGTGCCAAAGGGCTTGAAGGCGTGCGGCGAGCGGGCGGCCTCTGCCTCGGGTGTGAAGCGGGAGGGGTCGAACAGTTCGGGGTTGTCGCCCCAGACCGGCTGCCGGTGCAGCATCGGGGAGACGACGGTGAGGACCTGTCCGGCGCGCACCGGGACACGGCCGCCGAGCAGGGTGTCCTCGCGGGCCTGCCGGCTGAAGGCGGCGGCCGTGGGCCACAGCCGCAGGGCCTCGTTGAGGACCTGCCGGGTGAAGGTGAGCCGTCCGACCTCGTCGAACGTCGGCTCCGGGTCGGCGGTGCCGCCCCACAGCGCGTCCGCCTCGCGCTGGACCAGGTGCAGCACGGCCGGGTGCTTGGTCAGGTAGTACATCGCGAAGGACAGCGCACCGGAGGTGGTCTCGTGCCCGGCGATCAGGAAGGTGATCACCTGGTTGCGGATGTTGGTGGTGTCGAGGGTGGTGCCGTCGGCGGGGTGCGGGGCGGTGAGCATGAGACCGAGGAGATCGTCGGCGCCGGCCTCGCCCGAGGCCACGCGGGCGCTGATCACGTCGTCGACGACCTGCGCCAGATGGGCGGCGTCCTTGCCGAAGGCCTCGTCGGCTGCCGTGTGGTCGCCGCCGGGAGCGCGGCCGAGGCGGGTCATGGCCCACTCCAGGCAGCGCACCATCGACTCGACGAAGGGATGCGGCTCGTCCCGGTCGAAGGAGCCGAAGTCGTAGCCGAAACCGGCGAGCCCGATGGTGTCGAGCGTCATGCGGGTCATGTCGTCGGGGATGTTCACCGGCTGTCCGGCACGGGCTGCCCGGTCCCAGGACCCGATCAGGCGCCGGGCGACGCGCAGCATCACCGGGTGGTAGGTGCGCATCGAGCCCAGCGCGAAGGCGGGCATCAGGATGTCGTGGGCCTTGGCCCAGTTGGGCTCGTCGTTGTACGCGGTGAACAGTCCGTCGGCAGCGAACTCCCGGACGTTCTCCAGCGCGGGGCCGACGGCCTTCGCGAACCGGCTCTCGTCGGCGAGTTCGGTGACCAGGCCGAGGTCGGCGACGAAGGTGACGTCCCGCCCGTGCAGCCGCCGCGTCAGCACGGGACCGTGCTCCCGCATCAGCGCCATCACCTGCTGGAGGGGCGTGCGGCCGGGGCCGGTGGCGGAGACGTCGACCAGGGGGACGCCGGGGAGGGACGCTGCGGTCTGCGCGGTGGGGGGCATGGCGCGGCAACTGCCTTTCGCGGTACGGAAGTCCTGGATCCAGGTTGATCCACCGGCCCCGCCGGTCCGCGCCACCCGGCTACATGATTGTGTAGTACACGCAGGCGCGTCGGTCTTGCGTCCGACGGCACACCGTGGCAGGAGGTGCGGGTGGAGGCGGATCGGCGCGAGGCGGATCGGCGGGAGGCGGATCAGCGGGAGGCGGTGGTGTGGCGCAATCGCGCCCTGACGCTCTTCGACCGGGTCGCGATGCCGGTCGCGGTGTGCGACGTGTACGGCGCCGTCCTGCTGGCCAACCCCGCGATGGCGGCCGAGTGCGGTACGACCCCGGGGCGGCTGCGCGGCCGGGAGGTGCTGGAGCTGTTCCGGCCGCAGCGGTCCACCCAGGTGGACCGGATCGCGCAGGCGCTGCGGCTGCGGCACCGGTCGCGGTACCAGGTGTCGGTGCGCTGGCGGGGGCCCGGCGGCGCCGAGCGGCACGGGGAGCTGACGGCGGACCCGGTGAGCGACACCGTGCAGGAGACGCCCGCGCTGCTGGTGATGCTCCGCGTCCTGGGCGAGCGCGCCCACCGCGCCGGGGAACCGGCGCGGGTGACGGCGACGGAGGCCCGCGTCCTGGCCCTCCTCGCTGGCGGGGCGACCACGGCCCGGGCCGCCCGCGAGACCGGCCTCACGGCGGACGGCGTCAGCTACCACCTGCGGCGCCTGTCGGCACGCTGGGGCGCGGCCACCCGTACGGAACTGGTCGCCCGCGCCTACGCGCTGGGCGTACTGGCCCCGGGGGTCTGGCCGCCGGCCCCCACCGCACCGACCCCGGAAGCCACGGCGCCACCGGAGTAGCACCCCTCACCCGGACGGGAGGAGGGACCGGGCCCGCCTCCGGAGGTGACCGCCGTACCCGCGCCGTGCGGCGCGCCGAAACGGGCGAGGGTGTGCCACACCATCTTCAGGTCCTGGAGTGCGTACCGCCCCGTGCGGGCGGCGTCTCCGATGATGCGCGGGTCGATGCGGCCGTCCTCGGCGATGCGGGCGCCCAGGTCGGCGTACTCCGCTCCGCGGTAGTCGGCGTGGCGGTGCAGGTCTGGCACGGTGAGCCGGTAGCCGGGGTGCCATTCGACCGGGCAGGGCAGCAGCCCGGCCGCCGTCTCGACGGGGGTGCCACGGTAGCTCGCGTCGAGGACGAGCGCCTCCACGTCCCGGGCGAGGAGGACACCGGCGTGCACCTGGGCCTCGATGTAGTCGTTGAGCGCGTCCTGTTCGTCCGCCTCGGCCAGTGCGATCAGGGACATTCGGGCCGCGACGCCGAAGGCACCCGGCTCGGCCGCGCTGTCCGGGTAGCAGAACGTGGCCAGGGCGAGCGCGGCACCGGTCAGCCGGAGATGCGAGGAACCGAAGCGCGGTGCCGCGCCGACCACCTGGCGCCGGAAGTCGAGCGCGCCGTACACGGGCCGGTCGGTGGCTGCCGCGTCGTCGTAGGCGCCGCCGAAGATCCGGCTCTCCCAGCGCCACCGGTCGCCGCCGGGGTGTGCGGTGAGACCGCCGTTGCCGGTACCGGTGACGAACTGCGAGTGGTAGACGCCGTCCTGGGCCAGCGCCCGGAGGAGGGGCCGTCCGCGCACCAGCCGGTCCGGGTGGAAGTTCAGCGTGATACGCAGGTCGCGAGCGACAGGCTCCCCCTGGGAGAGGGCCGCCACATGCAGCAGCGCGGCCCGTGCCTGCGCCGATCCGAGGTTCCCGAAATCCATTGGCCTCTCCCCGTGACGCCTGCTTACCCTAGCCATAAACCTAGGCACCCTAGGTTTTGCGCGATTCCCAGGAGGTTCCCCCATGAGATCACTCACCGAGCAGGACATCCGCACCTCGTTCGTCAACTGCTCGAAGGGGGAGGCCAAACGCCTGGCCGTGCCCCGGGATCTCGGTGAAGTGCCTTGGGAGCACCTGGACTTCCTCGGCTGGCGAGATCCGGGCGCACCCGATCGCAGCTGTCTGGTCACCGAACGGGACGGCCGGCTCGTCGGCGTGACCCTGCGGTTTCCCTCCGCGCAGCGCGGGTTCCTGCACCGCAGTATGTGTTCGCTCTGCCTGACCACCCACCGGGGCGGGGGTGTCTCGCTGATGACGGCCCGCAAGGCGGGTCCGGCGGGCCGCGAGGGCAACTCGGTCGGCTTGTACATGTGCACCGACCTCGCGTGTTCCCTCTACCTCCGCGGCAGGAAGGTCCCCGACTCCGGCGCCCGCTTCGAGGAGAGCCTCACCCTGGAGGAGCAGATCGCCCGCATGACGGCCAACCTGGCCGCCTTCCTCGACAGGCTGGAGGCCTGACCCGTGTCCGCGGCGTCGTGCCCTGCGGCGCGGGACCGGGGCCGTGTCGTCGTTCTGCGGCACACTGACGTACCGGAATAACAAACTACGCTTCCTTGCGGACAGTTACGGTCCTCAATAGGCACTTTCGGTACATCTGTGGAAGGGGACAGTCCAAGGATGCGAGAGGTACGTGAGTGGACGGCGTCCCTGGTGCGGTTCGTGCGGCGGCACCGGGACCCGGTGGTCGTACAGGCACTACGGTCGGCCGGCGCGGCGACGGTCGCGTATGTCGTCGCGCTGCGCCTCAGTCCGGAGGCCGCGCCGCTCACCGCCCCGCTGACGGCGCTGCTGGTCGTCCAGGTCACCCTCTATTCCACCCTCACCACCGGTATCCGCCGGGTGAACTCCGTGGTCGCCGGGGTGCTGGTCGCCATCGCCTTCAGCCTGCTGGTGGGGCTGACCTGGTGGAGCCTCGGGCTGCTGATCGTGGCCGCGCTGGCGGTCGGGCGCCTGGTGCGGGTCGACGAGTTCGTGCCCGAGGTGGCGATCAGCGCGATGCTGGTGCTCGGCGTCACGACCGTCGGGGACACGGCGTGGGCCCGGGTGCTGGAGACGCTGATCGGCGCGGTCGTCGGACTGGGCTGCAATCTGCTGGTCGCTCCCCCGGTGTGGGTGGGCGAGGCCGGTGAGTCGATCGAGGGACTGGCCCGCCGGGTCCGGCAGCTGATGCTGCGCATGGGCGAGGAGGCCGCGGGCCGCACGCCCGTCGAGCACGCGACCGAGCGCCTGCACGAGGCGCGGCGGCTCGACCACGACATCGTCGGGGTGGACGCGGCCCTGCGGCAGGCCGAGGACAGTCTGCGGCTCAACCCCCGGGTCCGCGAGGGCGCGCTGCACCGGGTGGTACTGCGCACCGGGCTGGACACGCTGGAGATCTGCACGGTGGTCCTGCGGGTGCTCGCGCGTACCTTCACCGACCTGGCCAAGGAACGCGATCCCGACCCGCTGTTCGCGCCGGGGACCGGTGCCGCCGTGGAGCAGCTGCTGTCGGAGATCGCCGACGCCGTGGTCAGCTTCTCGGTGCTGGTCACCACGCACGTCAGCCAGAACGCCGACGCGGCCGAGTCCCGGCTGACCGCCGAACTGCGGCAGGCCGCGGCCACCCGCGACAAGCTGGCCCAGCTGCTCCTGGAGGAGGTCCAGCGCGACGCGAGCCAGTGGCAGTTGCAGGGCGCGGTCCTGACCGAGGTGAACCGGATCCTCGACGAACTGGACACCGAGCACCGTTCGCGCCGACTGCTGGAGGAGCTGGACCGCACCTCGCGCGAGCAGCGCGAGCGCATGCCGCGCCTGACCCGGCTGCGGGAGAGCCTGCACGTGCCCGCGCCCCTGCGCCGCGACCGCCCGGCGTCCGGCCGCCGTTCCGGGTGACGCCGGCGCGGATCCGCCGGGCGCACCCGGGCCCCTCGGGTTGCGCCCTCATCACGTCCGGTTCCGCCGCGCTCCTCGTGGATACTCCGTATACGGCTCAGCTGACACATTTGCTGAAGTCAGCCGCGTACCAGGTGCTG
>NZ_JBSFTY010000077.1:0-39383 GCF_053591515.1 Streptomyces sp. NPDC003011 | reverse complement strand
AGCTACCTCGCCGGCCTCTATCTCCGCGCCTCCATGATCTGGATCAACGACCTGCTGAAGGCGACTGATTGATCACGACATCACACAGGCCCTAGAGCAGGTCGCGCGGCACCGTCTCGTTCCACGTGCGGGAGAAGATCCGGCGCTCGCCCTCGTAGCCGTCCAGGGTGGCGTCCACGAAGAAGTCCCGCTCGTCGCAGCTGAGCCGGGTGTGCGTCACCACGCGGACGTCCCAGTCGTCACGCCGGAACCGCATGGTCCAGGTGGACTCGCCGCTGACCGACGTGAAGTCGTCGGCGACGGTCGCGTAGCGCTCGTAGGCGCGGCGGCCGACGTCGAGCCCGATCTCGTCGAAGCGGACCAGACCCTGGTCCTTCACGATCTCCAGCTCGGAGTGATAGTCGATCAGGTCCCGTTTCACGTCCCACCGCTGCTCCGGGGGCGTCAGCCGGGTCACGGACAGCGGCGGGGTCCCCTCGGGCTCGTCGAACGGGTTCGAGGACACGTCGTCGGGTTCGTCCGTGGGACGGACCGGGAGCGTGAGGGTGCTGGAGCCCTCGTGGACGCTGAGGAGGGCCGGTCCGGGCGGCGGCCAGGCGAGCGGCCAGTACGACGTGGACAGGGAGAGACGGATGCGGTGTCCGGGCGGGAACGCCTGCGCCACTCCGTTGAGCTGGACGGTCGCGCGGTAGCGCCGGCCCGGCTCCAGTGGCTCGGGGTGCTCGGCGCTGTCCCGCCGGGTGAGGTTGAGCAGACCGTACGTGACACGGGTGGCGGCGCCGTCGGGGCTCACGTCGGACAGGCGCGCGGCCACCATCGCGACCGGCTCGTCGGCCGAGACGTCGAGCTCCACGGACGGCGAGCCCAGGATCTCCAGGCGTTCGGTCAGGGGCTCGGTCTCGAAGACGAGGGAGCCGCCGTCCTCCTCACGCTGGTCGTAGGGCAGGTCCGGGGGCGCGTTGTAGGAGGCCCACTTGCCCGCGAACTGGCCGACGGACAGCGGCGAGCGCACCGTCATCGCGGCGCCGCCCGCTTCACCGGCCGGCCCGTCCTCGTCCGGGGCGCCGATCCTGTGCCGGGTCAGCGGGTACGTGACCGGGTGGATGTGCGGAGACGGCCACGTGGGTTCCGCGACCCAGCGGCCCGGCCGTTCCTCGTACGACGTGGACGGGGGAACGCTGTCCTGCATCCACGTACGCAGCATGGGGCCGTCCATGACGCCGTTGTCGACGCCCTTGAGCCAGTGGTCCCACCATCGCACCACCTCCTGGAGGTAGCCGATGGCCGGTCCGGGTTCTCCGAGGTGGGGGAACTTGTGCGACCAGGGGCCGATCAGTCCCTTGCGGGGCACGTCCAGGTTGCCGAGCAGGCGGGTCACGGCGTTGGAGTAGCCGTCCGCCCAGCCGCTGGAGGCGAGGACGGGACACTGGACGTCCTGGTAGTTCTCGGAGACGGAGGCATGGCGCCAGTAGTCGTCGCGGCGCTGGTGGCGCAGCCACGGAAGGACCCAGGGGCCGGTGTTCTCCAGGCGTTCGTGCCACATGTCGCGCCAGCGGTCGCCGACCACGGCGGGGTCGGGCGGGCAGGTGGCGTAGGCGAACATGGTGCCCGCCTCGGCGAGGTTGTCCGACAGCATGGCGCCGCCCATGTAGTGCATGTCGTCGGCGTGCCGGTCGTCGGTGAAGGACGCGATGACGATGGCGCGCAGGCTCGGCGGCCGCCGGGCGGCCACCTGGAGGGCGGAGAAGGCACCCCAGGAGATCCCCATCATGCCGGTGGTGCCGTCGCACCAGGGCTGGTCGGCCAGCCAGGCGAGGACCTCTTCCGCGTCGGCCTGTTCCCGTTCCAGGTACTCGTCCTCCAGCACCCCCTCCGAGTCACCGGTGCCGCGCACGTCGACGCGGACACAGGCGTAGCCGTGCCCGGCGATGTACGGGTGGTGGATGGAGTCCCGTACGGAGGTGAGGTCGCGTTTGCGGTAGGGGACGCACTCCAGCACCGCGGGCACGGGATCGTCGTCCGAGGACGTGGGACGCCAGACGCGGGCCGACAGCCGGACGCCGTCGGACATGGTGATACGGACGTGCTCCTCTTCCTCGGTGGCGTACGGCAGGTTGGTCACGTGACGCATAAGGCCGACGCGCTCCTCACTTCTGCGGGTTCTGGTCCTGTCGCGGGCTCTCGTCGAAGGTGAGTCCCAGTGCGGCCACGCAGTGGTCGTACTTCCTGCGCAGGTCCTCCTCGTCGCTGCCGCCGGTGAAGACGTGGGCGAGCTCGAAGCTGTAGCTGTCCTGCTGGGACATGTCCGACAGCCGCTGCCCCTCCTCGGGCGTGACGTCCACCCGTACGCCGTCGGTCTCCCGCTCGATACGGGCGATGTCCTCGGACGAGGGCACATGACTCACCACCCCGTCGGTGAACCAGCGGTGGTACCACTTCGCGGCCATCGCGTACGGCCCCTCGCGGTGCGGCATGCGCGGGTCGTCCCCGAGGGCGAGGCTGAGCATGCAGTGGTGGTTGGGTACGCCGTCGACGTACTGGAAGAGCTCGGCGTGGGACTGGGAATGCCGGGGGTTGATCTCCAGCAGGCTGATCTCCTGGGTCTTCGGGTCGTAGAAGTACTCCACGCTGAAGGTGGCCGAGTCGAAGCCGATCTGGCGCATCACGCGGTCGGTGACGTCGTGGAGCTGTCCGATCACCTGCGGCGGCAGCGTCGAGGGGTACTGGTGGCGCAGGAAGGACGAGGTGCCGGGGTAGTTGATGGAGTCCAACGCGCCGTAGACGGTCACCTCGCCCCGGTGGACGTAGCCCTCGACGGCGACCTGGATGCCCGTCATCGCCTCTTCCGCGAGGCAGACCCGGCCGCCGACGCCGTCCATCTCGGGCGGCAGCTCGATGCGGTCGAGGATGTACTCGAAGGGCCGGCCGACCCGGGAGATCCCCTCACGGATCTCGGCGACGGCGGCACGGAACTCGTCCATGTCCTTGACGCCGAAGGCCAGTTCGGAGGAGTACGAGAGGGCGGGCTTGAGCCACATGGGGAACCGCACGCCCTCGGGAGGACGCGGGTCGCCGGCCTCCAGATCGACCTTGCCGAAGCGCGGGATCCGGTCGGTGGCCTTCTGCTGTTCCAGTCGGCTCCAGTACTTGTGCTCGCACTTGACCACCGACTCCAGGCTGGTGCTGCGGGTGCCGTAGCGCTCGCTGAGGATCGGGATGAGGGTGCTGACCGGGAAGTCCCAGTAGCCGACGATCGCGTCGATGCTTCCGTCGAAGGCGTCCAGCACCTCCCGGGCCCTGTCGATGAGGTCCGGCACCGACACCTCGCCGCCCTGCAGTTCCTCGATCGACAGCAGAGGGTGAAGACGCAGCGCCTTCGCGGCCGGCACTGCCTGGAGTGTCGGCAGGTTGGCCTCGTCGAGACCGATCACGAAGACGTTCTTCGCCTCGTTCGCGCTCGTGTCGTTCGCGTTCTTGTCGGGCACTGGATTGTCAGGCACGGGCATCTTCCTGTTCTTCCACGGCTCGGTTCGGAAGATCGTCGGGGTACCCGTGAGGCGCACGGCCAACCTCCGGGACGGCCGACGCCCCCGGAGGGACCGCGCTCGGCCACGCAGCTCTGCGTTCGGGCGCTCGTGGCCGTGCGGCGGCGTACGCTGCCAGGTGTCCTGTCCCAGGCGTCCTCGCCAGGCGTCTTCTCCGGGGTGCGAAATCCGGCAACTCCCCTCGGCGTGCCGGGTGTTCGACGGCCGGAACGGGGTTCAGCATGGGGGCGGCCGACCGGACCGCGGGGCGCTGGAGGCACCGGGACGCCGGTCGGTGACATCCACGCGTACAATCCTGGCGTCCAAATCGGGGGAGTCAGAACAATGGAAACGATCATCGTCCAGTTGCCGGGCGGCGCAGCGCGGTCGGCGGCGGACGAGACCGGCAGGCCAGAGCTGCTGCACCTGGGTCCCGGCGACATCGTCGACTTCGGGCGCGGTCTGCCCGGCGGCGGAGGGGTGGACATCGTCCTGGCCGATCCCGGCATCTCGCGCAGAGCCGGGCAACTGGAAGCGGCCGGGGACTACTGGCGGCTGTCCAACTTCAGCCGCAGCGTGTCCTACGCGGTGGAGAACCTGGAGGGCGCCGGCGAGTACATCACCGTGGCCCCGGGACGCCTCGGCGCACCCGTGCCGTTCGAGTTCGCCCGGGTCGTGCTGCCCGCGCTGACGGGGAACGCCGCCTTCAAGGTGTTCGCGCCGCAACACGCCTACCTCGGCGAGCACTCCGCAGACGGCGCCGGTGAGCAGACCGTCCACCCCTTCGCCCTGGACCCGACGTCCAAGTACTTCCTCGTCCTGGTCGCCCTGTGCGAACCGCGGCTGCGAGACCCCGCGGACACGGCACTGCCCGGTGTCGGAGACATCGTGGAACGGCTGCGCCCGCTGGCGGTGTGCCGCGATCTGACGCGCTCGGCGGTGAACTACCACATCGACTACCTGGCCTTCGCCAAGCTGCGCCTCGACATCGGCGAGGAGCCGGGGGCCGACGGGGTGCGCACCGGCGCCAAACGTGCCCGGCTGGCCTCCGTGGCGCTCCGCTTCGGTCTGGTCCGCGAGGAACACCTCGCCCTGCTGCCGTCCCGCAGCGGCGGGCGCCCCGCCCCGCAGGAGGCCCGCGCATGACGGCGCCCGACGCCGACGAGGCCCTGGGCGCACCGCCGCCCCGCCTGCCGGCCGGCTTCCGCGTCGACGGCTGGGAGCTCGGCGCGGTCATCGGCTCCGGCGGCTGGGGCACCGTGTACGAGGCCCGTACGGTCGCCGACGGCACGTCCGCCGCGGTCAAGGTGCTGCCGACCGGTGCGCTGGCTCCCGGGCAGCGCGCCGCGCTCGGTGAACTCGTCGCGCGTGAGGTGCGGTTCAGCGCCGGGGCGGACCACCCCCACCTGGTGCGCACCCGTGCCGTGTGCACCGTCGAGGCACCTGAGGTGCCGGCGCTGGACGGGGCGATCGCGCTGGTCATGGACCGGGCCGAGGGCAGCCTGAAGGACGCGCTCGACGCCGCCGGGACCGGCCGCCCGGTCGCCGGCGCGGGCCGGATCCTGCACGGGGTCGCCGCCGGGCTCGCCCACATGCACGGCGCCGGCTGGGTGCACGGCGACCTCAAGCCCGCCAACGTCCTGCTGGGCGCCGAGGGGGAGGTCTGGCTGGCGGACTTCGGACTGGCCACGGAACTCGACGGCAGCCACGCCCACCTGCCGCCGCTCGGCACCCTGGACCACCTGCCGCCCGAGTGGTGGTCCCAGCGCACCGGCACCCACGGCTCGGTGATCCGGCCCACCGCCGACATCTGGGCCTTCGGTGTCCTCGCCCACCAGGTGCTCACCGGCGGTCTCCACCCGTTCCCGGGCGCGACGGCCCGGGCCCGCTCACTCGCCGCTCAGACCTACGTGCGCGGCACCGCACCGCTGCGGCTGGACGCCGGGCTCGACGAGGGCTGGCGCCGGCTGATCGCCGACTGTCTCGCCCCGGACCACACCTCCCGCCTCCCGCACACGGCCGGGACCGTCCTGCGCCGCGTCGAGCAGCTGGCGGGCGGGCGACGGGGCCGTCGCAGGCGCCTGGCCCCGGCCGTCGCCGCCGCACTGGTGGGCCTGACCGCCGCCGCCGTCGCCGGGGCGGCGCTGCTCGGGGACGAGGACGGCTCCGAGGGCGACGACCGCGGCACCCCCGCCGTGGTCACCGGCGCGCGCAGTGCGGCGTCCGGCGAGATCCCCGCCGACTCCGACGTGCCGAAGGCACTGCGCCCGGTCATCACCAAGGCCGCCCACCGCTGCACCGACGAGGAGGTCACGCCCGCCCTGCTCGCCGCGATGCTCAAGGCGGAGAGCGGTTTCGACGTGAACGCCGCCCGCCCGGCCAGCGACGAGTACGGCATCGCCATGTGGACGCCGTCGGTGTTCCGGGCCTGGGCGGTGGACGGCGACGGCGACGGCGACAAGGACCACCTGTCGCCGCCGGACGCGATCGCCACCATGAGCGTGTACGTGTGCTGGCTCGACCAGCGCTTCAAGCAGGCGGACCTGCCGAAGAAGGACCTGCCCGCACTGGTCACGGCCGGCTACCGCACCAGTGACCGCACCGTCATCGAGAACGGCGGCGTCCCCGGGCGGGTCCGGCCGCACGTCGACCGGGTGCTGCGCTACCTCGCCGAGTACGAGCGGTGAGCCGGTCCCCTGTTCCGGCCCACCGCTCGCGTCTGTCCCCCTTGGTCACCGCTGCTGAGTGCCGCACTCCGGGACGTCGGGCAGCCGGTTCTCCGGCGAGCTGATGTAGATGTTGGAGATGTAGCCGCCGTACTGGGGCAGATAGGCCCACCACTCGTTGGTGTAGGGCGGCACGGAGACCATCTGGCCCCGCTCCTGGCAGCCCACCAGCACCTCCACTCCGGCGGGCAGCCGGGTGAGCGGAGCGTCACCGGTGGAGGAGTCCGCACGGACGTTCACGCCGTCGCCCCAGGTCCCGTACCAGGTCCCGGCGGGCCGCGCCGCACCCGGCACGTTCAGCGAGCGGGTCAGCCGCCCGATGTCCGTGTACGCCTTCCCGTACGAGGTGCCGACCGGGTGCAGCGTCAGTACGGCCACGATGACCCGGTCGTCCGCGCCCACCGTGCCCGTGGTGTGCAGCGCCGGACGGGTCAGGTCCACCGCCGCCGCAGACCGCGTGCCCGGCCCGGCCGCCGACGCGGACGATGACTCCGTCGCCGCCGCGCTGCCCTGCGGACCGCACGTGTCCGCCGCCGTGTACCGGCCCGCCCAGCCCTGCTTCACCGCCCACGGGCGGTCGAACGCCCCGGCGATCCCGAAGTGCTGGTCGAAGTCGTCCGAGGCGCAACGCGTCGACTGGCGCAGGTTGCCCATGACGAAGTCGCGCACGGGAGCCGGCGCCTTCTCCAGGATGTAGCGGTAGATGGTCACCGTGTCCCGGGCCGAGAGCGCGGTGTAACCCCAGAACCCCTCGGACCCGGCGGGCGGCGGCGCGGTGTCGCTCAGCCCCAGCCGGGTCACCATCCGGCTGATGATCGCCGAACCGCCGTTCGCCGTCCAGTAGTTGCTGGCCGCCGTGTCGTGGCTGCTGCGCAGCATCGGCTCCAGCCAGGCCCGGTCCGCGGCTGGGACGGCGTAGGTGGGCCCGCGGTTCCACAGGTAGTCCAGGGCCAGCAGCAGCTTGACGACCGAGGCGGACCGGAACTGCGCCTGCGCGTCGACCTGTTCGGTGAACGTGCCCGTCCGCCGGTCGAACACCGCCACTCCGGCGGTGACGCCCGCCGGCACGACCGCCGTCGACACCGCGGTGGTGCCGGTCCGGCGGTCGGCCGGGACGTCGGCCGCGGCCGATGCCGTCGCGCTGCCCACCAGCAGTAACGCGGCTACGGCCGTCGCCCATCTGCCCCTCATGCCGGCTGCCGTTCCGTGAGCGTCACCGATTCGACCGGATCGAGGTTGCGGTACAAGCCCTCCTGGGAGTTGGGGTAGTGGCGGGAGTGGGCCGCCTGGGCCTGGGCGGTGCCGTGGAGAAGTCTGCGCACGTCATGCCTTTCGGAGTCGGCCACGAGGGCCCGGAAGACCAGGGCCACGACGCGGCCCTCCTGTCGTCGAAGCAGCCCGCAGGCCACGCCGACACAGTAGGAAGAACCACGGTGCGAGCGGTCCTGACGGATGTCAGGGGGGGCGAGCGCCCGGCGGTGGCACCCAGGGCAGGTGCGGTCGTCTCCGGACCGGTCAAGGAATGAGGAAATCCAGCTCGGGACGGTCCCAGACCACGGCGGGCGGGTTCGCGGACGCGGTCCCGGTGCGCACCGCGCCCACGCTGCGGTAGAAACCCTCGGCGGGAGGATGCGACACCACGCGGACACGGTCGAGTCCGGCGGCGCGGGCCTCGGACCGCATGTGCGCGACGAGCAGCCGTCCCAGGCCACGCCCCTGTGCCCCGTCGGCGACGAACAGCAGGTCGAGCTCCGGCGGGGCGAGGACGAGCGAGTAGAACCCGAGGACACGGCTCTGGTGCGCGTCGCCGGCGACGGCCACGAAGACGCGGTGGGTCTCGATGTAGTCGGGGCCCACCCGGTAGCCGGCGACCATGGCCGCGTACTGCCCCTCGTAGGCGCGTGAGCCCCGCACGAGCCGCGTGAGCCGTTTGGCGTCCCGCGCGACGGCCCGCCGTATCGTTGCCGGCCCGCCCCCAGGCGTAATGCTCGAATCCATAGGAAGAGTATTACGCACAGGAAGCCCCTTCGTGACGACGCCTGCCTGAGTCTGCGCCGCGTCGACGCGTCCTCCGGCAGGCGCTCGCAGGTGGCATTGACGGCCAGGCAGCCCCGGCCGTCGTCCTCGACCGCGATCCGTACCCGCTCGACCAGCATCGCGCGGAGCGCCGAACGGGCGTCCGCTCCTTCTTCGAGGTCGCGCAGGGCGGCTGCCGCGAGGGTGGTGCGGTAGCGCTGGAGTGCGGCCCGGTACAAGCCGTGCTTGTCGCCGAACGCGGCGTACAGGGATCCCTGTCCGATGCCCAGATGCCCGGTCGGCTCGCGTACCGAGGTCGCCTCGTAGCCGCGCGTCCAAACAGCTCCATCGCACGGCTCACCGCGGCCTCGGCCGCCTCCCTCGTACGGCTTCTCGCCGCCCCCCTGCCGTGCTCACGCCGCGCAACGCCCCTCGTCCTGCGCTGAGAGGCGTTGCGCGGTGTGAGGTCTGTCTACTTGCTCTGCAGCTTTCCCAGCGGGCGGGGGTCTTCCTCCAGTGCGGAGCACGCCGCCTGCCAGGCGGTGTCCTCGGGGTGGAGGGCGCTGCGCAGGTAAGCCCAGGTGAGCCGCTGGACCACGGCGACTCGCTCAGGGCTCGCGTCGGTCGTCTCGGCGGCGTCGTACCCGCAGACGCCGCCGAGCGAGTGCTCCGCGCCGGACAGCGTGAGCAGGCTCTTGTCTCCCGGGCTGAGGAAGTACGGGTCGGTGAACCAGTCCGGCCCCCGCGTGGTCAGCGCGGACTGGTCCTGGTCCCCGGCGACGATCAGAGCCGGCGTGCTCATGTGGTCGAAGGACGGGTTCATGAAGGGGAAGTGCTCGGCCGCGAACGGGGACAGGTCGTCGCCGCCCCGGCCGGTCAGCGCGAGCAGCACCCCCGCCTTGACCCGCGGGTCGGACAGGTCCTCCCTCGGGACGCCGTCCGAATCCAGCACGCGCGCGCCCAGCAGGGCGCTCACCGTCTGGGCGCCCCAGGAGTGACCGGCCACCGCGACGCGGCCGCGGTCCAGGCGTCCGCCGAGGCCCGGCAGGGAGGCTTCCAGGACGTCGAGCTCGTCGAGGACGCGCTTGACGTCCTCGATCCGAAAGCGCCACATCCGCGGCGTACGGGAGTCGTCGGCAGGGAGGCCGAGCGTCCGGGAGTCGAGATGGGTGGGTTGCAGGACCACGAAGCCGTGAGCGGCCCAGAAGTCCGCCAGCGGGGCGTAGCCGTCCATCGACGAGCCGTAGCCGTGCGAGAAGACGAGGACGGGCAGGTCCCCGCCGGTCACCGGTGCGGACACGCGGACCTGGAGGTCCTCGCCGCGGCCGGGAGCGGGCAGGACGACCGGCTTCACGGACACGATCGCAGGGGTCGCACCGGCGTGCTTCTGCGGGGTCGCGGTGTTCGGGTCGGGCATGGGAGTACTTCCGTTCGGTGTCTTCGGGCGGCGGGTGGGCGGGCCCGGCGGTCTGCGGTACGGGGGGCCGGGCGGGCTGGGCGTCGTACGTCCCGTACGCCTGCGTGGCTTGGTGGCGGGCCCCGGGCTCTGACATCATGAGCAAGCGGAACCTCGTTCCGGAAACGATACGGAACGGTGTTCCGGTTTGGCAAGCCCGGCTCGGCGAAAGGGAGCGGCGTGGTGAACGGCAGCGACGAAGGCGCGGAGCGCGCGGCTCAGCCCAAGCGGAAGGACGCCCGGCGGAACAAGGAGACCTTGCTCGACGCGGCCGCCGCCGTCTTCGTCACGTCGGGCGTGGAAGCGCCCGTACGGGACATCGCGGCCAAGGCCGGCGTCGGGATGGGCACCATCTACCGTCACTTCCCGACGCGGGCGGACCTGATCATCGCCGTCTACCGTCACCAGGTCGACGCCTGCGCCGAGGCGGGCCCGGCTTTGCTGGCGGCCGGCCCGACACCTCACGCCGCCCTCGGACGGTGGATCGACCTGTTCGTCGACTTCCTGGTCACCAAGCACGGACTCGCCGCCGCGCTGCGGTCCGACGAAGCCGGCTTCGAAACGCTGCACGCCTACTTCCTCGACCGGCTCCTGCCGGTGTGCACCCAGCTCCTCGACGCCGCCGCCGCCTCCGGCGAGATCCGCTCCGACCTCAGCGCCTACCACCTCATGCGCGGTGTCGGAAACCTCTGCATCGGCGCGGACAGCGACCCCCGCTACGACGCCCGCCGACTGGTCGAGCTCCTCGTGGCGGGGCTGCGCCGACCGCCCCAGACCGCGGAGCCCCGCGCTCGACGACCTGGCGCCGCCCCCGCGTGACGGGTGGACCTCCGCCGCCGGGACCGTCCCCGCGCGGGGCAGGCCCCAGCCGCACCCCGCGTTCGAGCCCGTCCGGCGAAGTGATCTGTCCCACAGGCTGTCACAACGCTCGACGCAGCGGTGTCTTGAGGGCCTGAGCACCTCGGAACGAAGGAGACCCCGTGACCCAGAACACCGATGTGGTCGTGATCGGCGGCGGCTACGCCGGCGTCATGGCGGCGAATCGTCTGACGCAGCGCGACGATGTGACAGTGACGCTGATCAATCCGCGCCGGACCTTCGTCGAGCGGATCCGCCTGCACCAGCTGGTGGGCGGGTCCGACGACGCGGTCGTCGACTACCGAGAGGTTCTGGGCGAGCGCGTCCGGCTGGTAGTCGACAGCGTGACCCGGATCGACGTGGCCGGGCGCGACGTGACGCTGGCGTCGGGCGACACGGTCGGCTACGACTATCTGATCTACGCGGTGGGCAGTGGCAGTGCCGACCCGCGTGTGCCCGGGGCGGCGGAGTTCGCCTACCCGATCACCAGCCTGGAGGAGGCGCAGCGGCTGCGGCCGGTCCTCGACGCCGCGCCCGCCTCGGCCCCGGTGACGGTCGTCGGAGCCGGTCCGAGCGGCATCGAGACCGCCGCCGAGCTGGCGGAGGCGGGCCGTGCCGTGACCCTGGTCTGCGGAGGAGCGCTCGGCCCCTACCTGCACCCCCGGGGCCGGCGCTCGGTCGCCAGGCGGCTGGCCCGACTCGGTGTGGCCGTGCTCGACGGCCCCGGCACGAAGGTGACGGCGGTGACCCGCGATGCCGTGCGGCTCAGCGACGGCCGGGAACTGCCGAGCAAGGTGACGGTCTGGACCGCCGGATTCGGCGTGCCGGACCTGGCGGTGCGCAGCGGGCTGAGCACCGACGCCCTGGGCCGCCTGCTCACGGACGAGACGTTGACCAGCGTGGACGACGTGCGCATCGTCGCGGCCGGTGACTCGGCGGCACCGTCGGACCTGCCGCTGCGGATGAGCTGCCAGGCCGCGATGCCGCTGGGCGCGCGGGCCGCCGACACGGTGCTCAGCCGGATCGCGGGTGAGCAGCCCTCGACGCTCAACCAGGCGTTCGCCGGCCAGTGCATCAGCCTGGGCCGACGCGCCGGAATCTTCCAGTTCGCCCACAGGTACGACGTCGCCGTGTGGTTCCACATCGCCGGCCGCCCGGGCGCGAAGCTCAAGGAGTTCGTGTGCAGGGGCGTCGTCAAGCACCTGGCCGACGAGGCCCGCGAACCCGGTGCGTACCGCATGCACCGCATCTCAGGAGGCGCCAAGCGCCGGCAGCTGCTGCAGGCCGAGCGCGCCGAGGCGCCGGCCACCGCGGAACGGGCGGCCTAGCCAGGCATGCCGCGCGGCGGTGCCCCGACTTCAGGGCATCGCCGCACGGTGTGTCACAGCCGTGCGCCGGACGGTGTCCCCTTCACGATCGCGCCGAACAGGCAGGTGGGACCCGGCGCCCGCCCACGAGAAGAACCCTGCTGTGCGTGCACGACCGACACACGACCGACAGCCGCCGCCGACCGGATCCGGCCGCGAACGAGAGGGACCGAGCGATGAACGACCAGGCACCTGACCCGGCGACCGAGACGTTCGTCGCCCACCGCAACCTGCTCTTCACCGTCGCCTACGAGATGCTCGGATCGGCGGCCGACGCCGAGGACGTCCTCCAGGAGACCTGGCTGAAATGGGTCACGGTGGATCTGGCGGAGGTGCGCGACCACCGCGCCTACCTGGTCCGGATCACGACCCGGCAGTCGCTCAACCGGCTGCGTACCTTGAAGCGCCGCAAGGAGGCGTACATCGGCCCATGGCTGCCCGAGCCCATGCTCACCGCGCCGGACGTGGCCGAGGACGTCGAGCTCGCCGAGAGTGTGTCGATGGCGCTCATGCTCGTCCTCGAAACCCTGTCGCCGACCGAGCGCGCCGTCTTCGTCCTGCGCGAGGCCTTCGACTTCGGCTACGACGAGATCGCCGCCGCCGTCGGCAAGAGCCCCGCCGCCGTGCGCCAGATCGCCCACCGCGCCCGCCGCCACGTCGATGCCCGCCGCCCCCGCCAGACGGTCTCCCCGAGCGAGACCCGGGCGGCTCTGGAGTCGTTCCAGCGCGCGCTCGAAACCAGGGACCCGCGGCGTCTCCTCGAGGTGCTCGCGCCGGAGGTCGTCCTGATGGGCGACGGCGGCGGGATCAAGCAGGCAGCGCCACGGCCGATCACCGGCGCCGACAAGGTGGCCCGTTTCATGATCGGTGGCCTCAACAAGAACAACCGCCCGGTCTCCGTCGCTCCCACCATGGTCAACGGCAGCCCGGCACTCCTCGTCCACCTGGACGGCGAGATCGACGGTGTCATGGCGGTCAGCGTCGAGGACAACCGCATCACCGGCCTCTACTACGTCCGCAACCCCGAGAAACTGTCCCACGTCGCATCCGAGACCCCGCTCACCCTGCGGTGAACGCTCCGACGCGCACGAGCGGCCACCTGGTGATGAGGGACGACGCCGGGGCAGCGCGCGGCAGCAGCGCCCGCGTCGCCCGGTCGAGACGGGTTGTCAGTGCGCAGTGGAAGACTGCCCGGCATGATCGAAGCGAATCCGAAAGCGGACCTTCTGCGTTACCTGCAAGACGGCCGTGACGCCCTGTTGTGGAAGCTCGACGGGCTCTCGGAATACGACATCCGCCGCCCGCTGACCCCCACGGGCACGAACCTCCTGGGGCTCGTCAAGCACGTCACCAGCGTGGAGCTGGGGTACTTCGGCGACACCTTCGGGCGGCCGTTCTTCGACGATGAACCGCCGCCCTGGTGGTACACGGAGGACGCCGAACCCACCGCGGACATGTGGGCCACCGCGGCCGAGTCACGGGAAGACATCGTCGGGCTGTACCAGCGAGCGTGGGAGCACTCCGACAGCACGATCACGACGCTGCCGCTGGACGCGATCGGTCACGTCCCGTGGTGGCCGGAGGAGCGACGGGAGGTGACGCTGCACCACATCCTGGTGCGGGTGATCTCCGACACTCAGCGGCACGCCGGCCACGCCGACATCGTGCGGGAACTTATCGACGGGACCGTCGGGTTCGTGAAGGGCAACGACAACATGCCATCGGGAGACCAGGCGTGGTGGGAGAACCACCGACGCCGACTGGAGCAGGTGGCACGGGAAGTGGGCAACGGCTGATCACCTCGCGGTTCGTGGTCCACCCGCTCCCCGTCCCGCGGTCACGCGTGGGAGAGGGCGAAGGAGACCAGGAAACCGCTCACGGTGATCAGCCCGATGGCCAGGTGGGCGTCCTCGAACGCCTCGGGAATCATGGTGTCGGCGATCATCGCCAGGATCGCCCCGGCGGCCACCGCGGTCACCGCGGCGATCACGGCGGGGGAGAAGGAGCCGACCACCGTGTACCCGAGGACCGCCGACACGGTGCTCGCGGCGGCGATCGCCGCCCAGACACCGAAGACGTACCCCTTGCCGCGGCCGGCCTGCTTCATACCCGCCGAACTGGACAGTCCCTCCGGCACGTTGCTGATGAACACCGCTGCCACGGTCACCAGGCTCACCGCGCCGCCATCGAGCAGGCTCACCCCGATGACCGCGGACTCCGGCACCCCGTCCAGCAGCGCGCCGAGCGCCAGCGCCGCTCCGGACCCGCCCTGCTGGTTCTCGGACGGCTGTGACTGCGTCCGATGGTGACCGGAGCGCTTGCGGTGCCGGGCGCCCCGGCGGGCCAGCCACACATTGCCCGCGGTGTAGGCCAGCGCGCCGATGAGCGTGCCGACGACCGCAGGCGCGAGCCCTGCCTGGTCGTACGCCTCCCCGACCAACTCGAAGGAGACCGCTGAGATCAGCACGCCGGCACCGAAGGCCATCACGGTCGCGATCACCTTCTGCGGCACCCGCAGCCCGTACCCCAGCGCGGCACCGAGCAACAGCGCCGAGCCCGCCACGAGTCCCCACAGTCCTGCCTGCATCACTTCTGCCATACCAGTCCCTCTACCCGGTGCCGATTGGATCAACGGTCGCCTCTGCGAGCCGCTGCGAGGGACAAGACACGCACCGTCGGACCTGCCGCCTTCCTCGGTCAGGGCGCGGGCCGGACCGTCAGCCCTGGCTCTGACCCACCGGCACCGGCCGACCGCCGACCGTCGGGCGGCGTTTACCGGCCGGCTGCGTCGAGGAGCAGGCGCGCGGCCACGGTCGCTCCGTCCGTGCGGATCGCGGCGGCCACCGTCCTCGCCCGTTCCCGGATCCCGGGAGCCAGAGCCGTGGTGAGCGCGGCCGACAAGGACTCGAAGGTCGGCGTCGGACCGTCGTGGGCCGCGCCGATGCCCAGCTCGGCCACCCGGGCGGCACAGTACGGCTGGTCCGCGAACTGGGGTACCACCACCTGGGGCGCACCGGCCAGTGCGGCCGTCGTCGTGGTGCCGGCACCGCCGTGGTGCACGACGGCGGCCACCCTGCGGAACAGCGCCTGGTGGCTGACCTCGCCGACGGCGAAGCAGTCGTCCCGGTCGTCGGCCGGCGTCAGACCGGCCCAGCCACGGGCGAGGAGGACACGGCGGCCGTGCGCGCGGACCGCCTCGACGGCCACACGCGCGAGATCCGGTGAAGTGCGCATGGCCATGCTGCCGAAGCCCACGTACACCGGCGGTGCGCCGGCGTCCAAAAACGCCTCCAGCTCTCCCGGGAGCGGGCGTTCGTCCGGCAGGAGCCACGCCCCGGTCTGCACGAGGACGAGATCCGTCCTGTCCCGCCACGGGACCAGGACCGGGTCCGCCGCCAGCAACGCCCGGTCGCCGAAGACATGGTCGCGGACGTTGTCCACCCGTGGCAGGCCGATCGCCGCCCGGTGGCTGTCGAGCGCCTCGCCGTACAACGCGTTCACACGCTGGGCGTCCTCTTCCCACAGCACTTCGAGGTCGGTCTCCTCCGGCGAGGACGGCTCACCCGGCCGCGCCCCCGGAGGGAAGTGCCGCGACGGCAGTCCGAAGGTGTGGAAGCACGCGAACACGTAGGGGATGCCCAGTTTCTCGGCCACCGAGCGTGCGCCCACCGGCATCAGGCCGGTCGCCAGCAGCACGTCGCACCCCTCGGCCGCCGCGGCGAGCGTGTCGAACCGCGCGGCGACCAGCTCGGCCGCGAGCCGGAACGCGTCCGCCGCCGACGGCGGCCGCTCGCCGGTCACCACCGAACGCACCGTCGGGCCGAGCGGCACCACCGGCACGCCGACACCGGCCAGCAGCGCCGCGAACTCCTCGTCCGGCGGCACGCACACCCGCACGTCCGCACCGAGTTCCCGCAGCCGCACCGCGAGTCCCGCCAGCGGTTCGACATCCCCGCGCGAGCCCCACGACGACAACACCACACGCATAGCGCATCCCCCATTTCCGCTGGTCCTGGCCTCGGCTGTCCATCCTGAGGCCCGACCCGGGGCTTGCCGCAAGCCCCCCGGTGCGCTATAGCTTGAGAGTGGCAAGGAGCAGGGGCTCCTTGCCTTTTCCGCTCCCCGGTGCGGCGAGGTCAGGCACCACACCGGCGAGCTCCTGTGTCACCGGACGACCGATCGCGCGAACGTGAGGGCCAGGTCGAGCAGCGGGTTCGCGTCGTCGACTCCCGTCCACATGTGGCCTGCGCCGTCGACGAGATGCAAGTCGACGGGTACGCCCGCGGAGCGCAGAGCCGCGGCCAGGAGCTGGCTCTGGCTGCTGGGCACCAGGCGGTCGTCCGTGCCGTGTGCGATGTGGAACGGGGGCGCGGTCGCGGACACGTGCGTCACGGGGCTGGCCAGTCGGGCGCGTTGCGGGATCTGCTGGGGATCTCCTCCCAACAGCAGCGCCTCGCGCGACGGTTGCGCACCCGCCGCAGGAGCGGGAGGGCCGGGAGGAGCGGGCGGGCCGGCAGGAGCGGGAGGCTGGTGACGGCTCATGGCGATGAGGTCCGTGGGGCCGTACCAGTCGATCACCGCGGAGACGCGGCTGGAGGGCCCGGTGATGCCGACCGTCCCCTCCAGCTCCGCATGGTCCGGAGTGAGGCCCAGCAGCGCGGCCAGATGCCCGCCGGCCGATTCGCCGAACGCGATGATGCGGTCGGCGTCCAGGCCGAGTTCGTCGCGGTGGTGGCGCAGCCACCGGACGGCCGCCTTGACGTCGTACAGCTGCGCGGGGAAGGTCGCCTCGCCGGAGAGCCGGTAGTCGACCGACGCGACGGCGAAGCCGGCCCGCACCAGGGTCGTCCACGGGTCGGGCGTGGCACCGTCGAAGGCAGGCCCGAAGTAGTGGCGGCTGCCCAGCCGCCACCCGCCGCCATGGATGTAGACGATGACCGGGAACGGGCCGCTCCCCGCGGGCACACGCAGGTCCAAGGCCAGTGGCCGATAGCCGGGGACCGTGGCGTAGACGGCATCGGCGACGAACCAGGTGCCGTCCTCCCGCATCCGGGCGGGGGGAGGCGGGCCGGCCGGCGCGGCAACGGGCAGCTGAGGTGCGCCGGTCATCAGAAGTCCAGGTCGGCGTCGGGGCGGAACGTGTTGCCGTAATGGCGCCCCGCCTCGATGAACTGCTCCATGGTCGGGAAGTGGGGCTCGTCCGGGAGACCGCCGCGCTGCCCGGTCGGGAGGCCGGCCGCGTGGAAGAAACGCTCGAAGCCTCCGGTGGCCGTGCCCATGATCTTCGCGCGCTCGGACCGGATCTGGTAGCTGTGCACGACGTTCGCCGGCACATAGGCGAAGTCACCGGCGGTGAGGAGCTTCTTGGCGCGCTTGCCCTTCTCGTCGTCGAGCCACAGCTGGACCTCACCGTCCAGGACGTAGAAGGTCTCGTGGACATCGCTGTGGCTGTGGGCCGGGATCGGGTCTCCGGCGCTGCCCTCCAGGGTGAAGCAGCCGAACTGTCCCTCGGTCTCGTCGCCGCTGAGCAGGACCGTGATCAGGTCGGTGCCGACGACCGAGCGCTCACCGTCACCCGCGTCGAGAAAGAACGGTTCGGGGGTGCCGGGCAGTCGCGCCCAGGACGGGTGCGGCGTGTACAGTGCGCGGCTCTCGTGCAACGTCATGATCGACTCGACTCTCCTTCGCGGCGTTCGGACGCTGTCGATCTTGCGCGGTACGAATCCCCAGGTCCAGTTGGATCTGACGCCACGATTGTTAGGCTCATCCTTATGGAACAGGTGGGCCCGGATGTCTCGGTCACGACACTGCGCTACTTCGTCACCGTGGCGGAGGAACTGCACTTCGGCCGCGCCGCCGAGCGTCTGCACATCACGGTGCCGTCGCTGAGCCAGCAGATGAGCCGCCTTGAGCGGCGGCTGGGCGCACCTCTGCTGGAGCGCACCTCACGTCATGTGGCTCTCACCCCTGCCGGGCAGTCCCTGCTGGGGCCGGCCCGGCGCTGCGTGGCCGCCCACGAGGACGTACTGCGCTGGGCCCGGCAGCTGCATGACACGCAGCGCCTGACTGTGGGGCTCATCGCCGCCGCCGCGGGCCGGTGGACCACGCCGATCCTCACGGCCCTGGTCCACCGCATGCCCGGGCTCCGGCTGGAGCTGCGGCGTCTGGCCCTGTCGGACGCGGGCCCCGCGCTGAGGGAACGGCGGGTGGACGCCGCGTTCGTTCCCGTCTCTCCCGACCTGCTGGGACCGGATGTACGCACGGTTCCCCTCGGGAGCGAGCCTCGGGTCCTTGTGATCGCCGAGGGCCATCCCCTGGCGCGGCGCGAGGCGATCGGCATCGACGAGACCAATGAACTGGAGTTCATCCATCCCGTCGCCGAGCTGTCCCACCGGGCGCTCGCCTGGTGGATCGTCGATCCGCGGCCCGACGGCACCCGCGTGAAGCACGCTCCGCCCAGCGAGGACCTGGAGGAGATCCTGGAACTGTGCGCCACCGGCGTCGGGGTGAACATCGCGGGTGCCGCCGTCGCCGAGTTCTTCCCCCGGCCGGGCCTGGCGTTCGTACCGATCACCGACATCGAGCCGATCACGGTGGCCCTGTGCTACCCGGCCGACTCGGTCAACCCGGCCCTGTCGGCACTGGAACAGATCGCCACGAGCATCGCCGCGCAGCCGCTCACCGGGACCGGCGCGGGCGCAGGCCTCCCGGTGTCCTCGTCCGACACCTGAAGGGTCCGCCGGACGGGGTCCGCCGGACGGGGTCCGCCGGACGGGGTCCGCCGGACGGGTACGGCGACCAGCCGGCCGCCCGGCAGCCGCTGCGCCGGCCGGCTGACCCCGCGACCGGAGGGCCCGGTGTCCGCCGCGACCGGCCGGTGTCACCCGTCCACGAGCCACGGCGGCGCAGTGCCCTGCACGGCCGCGGCGGTGCGCCCTCTCCTACGGCGGGCTGGGTGTCCGTGCCCGTCAGTGGGGTCAGGACCTGTTCGTCGTCGTCCGGTCATGAAGGAGCTCGAACGGCGCTGCTTCAGCGACCTCACGGGCGTCGACGCCTCACCGGCAATGATCAGTCGGGCACACCGCCTGTACCCCACCATGCGCTGTGCCGCCCGGGACGCGCCACCGGCCACACCCTGTACCGACGCAGGCTTCGCCGCCGTTCTGCTCTTCGCCGTGCTGACCTGCATTCCCGGCGATGAACATCAAATCCAGCGGCCGGGGCAGGGCCTGCGCCCGCTGCGCGACCCGGACACCGCCGAGGACGCCGACGACGATGAACCGTGAGGCCGGCCCGCAGGTCAGCGAATGGCCAGGCGGCCACAGCCTCGTTTCTTGAGCGCACGATCCAGATAGGTTACGGTGGGGTCATGGCAAGGACCCGCGAGTTCGACACCGAGGCGGCGGTGAGCCGCGCGATGGAACTGTTCTGGACGCGCGGCTACGAGGCCACCTCGGTGCGCGACCTGACCGGGCACCTGGGGATCGGGCAGGGGTCCTTGTATGCCGCGTTCGGCGACAAGGAGGGCCTGTACCGGGCGGCGCTGGAGCACTACCGCACCACCCTCGCGGCGGCCGCCCTGCGCAGCCTGGAGGAGGGGGCGGACGCCCGGTCGGCGATCCGCGCGATGCTGGTCGAGCGCGTCCGGATCGCCGTGGAGGACAACGGTCGGGGCTGCCTGGTGGTCAACGCCGCCTGCGAGCGTCTGCCGGAGGATGCAGCGACCCGGCGCACCGTGCGCGACATGCAGGACGCCACTCGGGACGCGCTCGCCGAAGTGCTGCGGGTCGCGGCGGAGCGGGGCGAGATCGCGGCGCGGCGCGACCCGTACACCCTCGCTGCTTTCCTCGTCACCTTCCTCAACGGACTGCTGGTCTCCTCGAAGATCACGCCGGACGTCCGCGCCCTCGAACCCCTTGTGGAGGTCGCGCTGGCCGCCCTGGACTGATTTTTTCATGCCCGGAATCTGTATCGCACGATCCAGAAAAGTCGCCGGTGCCCGCTCGGACACGGGATCCGGCGACCCCGCCACGCTTCAATCGAAGACTTCGGAGGACCCATGCCCCCCGCACCCACCCCGAGTACGCCCGCTCTCGGCGGAAGCCGCTGGAACACCTTCCCCGCGGCGGGCACCACCCTGACCGCCCGCGACTTCTTCACCGCAACCGAGCCGCTGCTCCAGGGCATCATCGACGACAACGCCCTCACCAGCGCCGACAGCGAGGTGCTGGAGGACCAGATCCGCGCGACACTCGCCCTCGGCACCCGAGAGACCTCACTCCCGCTGGCCATCGGCCCGGACAGTGCCTCGGCAGTGCGCGAACTGGGCGCGCAGGCCGAGACGATCGGCCAGGAGCTCGCCTCCTGGTTCACCGAGGCGCTGGAGAGGCTGCTCACCGACCGGCTACCGCTGCCCGTCGGCCCGCTGGTCGTCCGCAGCCACTGCTACGGCCACCTGCTCACCCCTGCCGCAGCCGATCTGCTCCGCGGACGTCGCGGTGGACCGGTCACGATGCAGCTCTACAACGAGTGGCTCCACCAGATCGTCCTGCTGCGCGACGCCCTGCTGCCCTTCACCAACTGGCAGGACGTCCCGCTCCTGATCACCCCGACCGGACTGCGGCACACCGAACCGGCCCGCGACGCGTTCCTCACCGAACTCCTGGTCCGCCAGATCCGGCACACCAGCATCGTGGCCTTCGCCCGCGACGTCGTCACCGGCGCCTCCGGCCCGGCTGGCTACGGCTTCGACGCGGTCGGCGGCACCGCCCTGCCCGCCGTCCTCGACCAGCCGCCCCTGACCGCACCCCGGCACCTGCTGACCTGGCGCCCCGCCCCGGCCGTCGGTGAAGCCGCCACGTATGTCCCCGAGGTGCAGGACTACTACGCCGCACCCCGCACTCTCGTCGAGGACCTGCCGCCCGCCACCACCACATCCGGCCCGCTCACCGCCCGTACCGTCACCACGCCGGTCGCCGACGGGACCCGCACCGCCCGCATCGAGGTCACCCACGACGGCACCACCGCCCACGTCGACCTCGGCCAAGCCCTGCGCGGCCACCGCTTCACCCAGCATGAGGACCCCGCCGCAGGCGACGCGTCCGGCACCGCCGACGTCTGGTCCGCGCTGCGCGCGCCGGGACTGGTGTGGACGCAGAGCGGCGACGTCACCCTGGACGCCACCGGTCAGGACGACCTCGCGGTACTGGCCCTGCTCGGCCGGCTCTACCCGGAGAACGTCACCCTGCGTCCCGCCGGCCGTCCCGCCGGTCTGACGCCCCCCGGCGGCAGCGGACCGAGCCATCTAGTGACCCTCGTCGACCCTCCGCAAGCCCACTGACACCCGCATCGCGAAGTGCACCAGGAAGCTGGAAGAACATGATGTTCGACCATGACGGAACGCCCGTCCGCACGGGCCGAGCCGCCGTCAACGGAACGAGTCTGCACTACCGCACAGCCGGGTCCGGCCCCGCGGTGGTGCTCCTGCACGGCGTGCCCAAGACCAGCTACCACTGGCGCCACCTCGTCCCGAAGCTGACGCCCCACCACACCGTCGTCGCCCCGGACCTTCGCGGTCTCGGCGACTCCGCCCGTTCGTCGGACGGCTACGACTCCGCGACGATGAGCGACGACATCGCCGAGCTGATGAACCACCTCGGACACGAGACATACTCCGTGGCGGGCGAGGACTGGGGAGCGGTGATCGGCTACCAGCTCGCCGCCCGCCACCGCAACCACGTCACCGCTCTCGTGTTCGCCGAGGCGCTGTTCCCTGGATTCGGCTTCGAGGACCACACAGCCCTCACCCCTGAGAACGTCTCCAGCGGCATGCACCTGTGGCACCTGGGCTTCTACTTCCAGCCGGACATACCCGAGATGCTGATCGCCGGACACGAGCGCGAGCTGATCACCTTCATGATCAAGTACGAGCGCAGCCGGCCCGACAGCGCCACCCCCGACGCGATCGAGGAATACGTGCGCTGCTACTCCATGCCCGGCGGCATCCGCGCGATGCTCTCCATCTACCGGGCCATGCTCGTCAACGCCGAACAGAACCGGCAGACGGCACAGCAGAAACTGGACATCCCGGTCCTGGCCCTCGGCGGATCCGCGTTCATCGGCGACCGCAACGAGACCCAGATGCGGCTCATGGCCCACGACGTCACCGGACACACCTTCGACGCCGGCCACGACCTCGCAGAGGAAGTACCGGACGAGATGGCCGACGTGCTCCTGCCGTTCCTGGCCACGCACCAGTAACCGCACCCGGCCTCCGGGGTCGGCGATCTGAAGCGGCCCGGCACGGCAAGGGCCTCGTGCCTGAAACGAACGATCTGGTTCCACACAGCCACGAGGCCCCCTCGCCCCTACCAGCGCCCGGCGGGCGCGCTCCAAGTACTCCTCAGCGACACGAAATCAAGCACCATGCGCAATCCTGGAACCCGGGAAGACACCGTCCCGCGCTGATCACTGCCGTGCTCTCCTGCGCAACGTTCACGGCCGGAGTCGCCGCATACGTCCTGACGGGACAGCTCGACCTCGTCGCCCAAGGGCTCGGAGTCGGTGAGGCGGCTACAGGCCAGCTCGTCACCGTCCTGGTGGCTGTCCCCGTCCGGGGCCGAGAGCGTCAGAATTCCCGGTCGATGCCGGTCACGGCGGCCGGACCCAACGGGGCGTCGTCCTCGGTGAATCCACTGTCCCGTAGTGCGCCGGAAACCATGCGTACCGCTTCGGCTTCGGCGCTGGCCTGGTCAGGTGCCTCGACTTCGAGGCGGACGGAGAACGTGCGATTCTCCTCGACCGTCAGGAGACTCAGCTCTTCGCTCTCGCCCAGGTCGGTGTTCCTGGGGTCCTGCGGGCGCAGCGCGCGTTCCAGATCGGAACGTGAGGTCTCGGTGACGCCGTGGACGAACGTACCGGGGACGGTGATGACGTAGGTGGTCAACGGAATCTCCTTACGTGGGCGTGTACCGCCGGGCGTTCAGCTGGACGGGGTTGCCGTCACTGTCCCTGGAGATCTTGCACGAGCATGCAGGGAGCGACCACGAGAAACGCCGCGCCGGAGGTCCGCCGGAGCAGGTGGCCCTTGGCGGTCGGCTCCGTGGCGTCGTGGTCCCTGACGAACCAGCGCTGCACCGGGCTGTCGGCTTTCCACAGAAGCTGTCCTCCTGGTGTGTCAGGTGGTGTATGTGTCAGGTGGTGTCTGTCTGGTGGTGTGTCAGATGCCGGGACTGTGAGGTGCGGTCAGTTGTAAACCGTTCGTGTACCCGCTCACGCGGCGGACAGCCCGATGTGTCTCCTCGGACGGAGGGGAGGGCGGAGGGGAGAGGAGAGGAAGAGGGGAGCGATGGGCGGGTGCGGGCACCTGCCTTTAATTACGGCCGACGACGCCGATATCCCGTGCGCCTGCCTGATCGCCGATCAGGTGGAGGGCAACTCGCCCCCGCCTGCGGGAGACCCGCGCACGCGAAGCGGAACACGGCCTGGACCGGTGGCCTCGTTGCCTGTCTGTGCGGGCCTCGACGGAAGCGCGAAGGCCCTGTGTCCGGTGAGTGGCGATCCCGGGGGTATCCGGTGGGCATGACGGTTTACGGACTACACGCCTCGCACGAACAGATCCCGCCCGCGGACCTGCTCGACGCCGTGGTGCACGCGGAACGGGCGGGATTCACCGCTGCCATGTGCTCGGACCACTTCTCTCCGTGGAGCGTCCGCCAGGGGGAGTCGGGCTTCGCCTGGTCGTGGCTCGGTGCCGCCCTCCAGGCCACCGGACAGATCCCCTTCGGCGCGGTCAACGCGCCCGGCCAGCGCTACCACCCGGCGATCATCGCCCAGGCGGTGTCCAGTCTCGCGTCCATGTACCCGGGCCGGTTCTGGGTGGCGCTCGGCAGCGGTGAGGCTTCCAACGAGCACATCACGGGGACGGGTTGGCCGCGCAAGGACATCCGCAACGCGCGGCTGCGCGAGTGCGTCGACGTCATCCGTGCCCTGCTGGGCGGGGAGGAGGTCAGCCACGACGGGCTGGTGACCGTGGACCGGGCCCGGCTGTGGACGCTGCCTCCCGAGGTGCCGCCGCTGATCGGAGCCGCGTGCAGCACGGCCACCGCGGCCTGGTGCGCCGAGTGGGCGGACGGCCTGATCACGGTCAACGCCCCGCGGGAACGGCTGCGCGAGATCGTCGGCGCGTACCGTGACGCGGGCGGCCGCGGTCCCGTACACCTCCAGGTGCACCTGAGCTGGGCGCCCGACGAGGACGAGGCACTGGCGCTCGCGCACGACCAGTGGCGCACCAACGTCCACGCTCCGCCCGTCAGTTGGGACCTTGACTCGGCGGAACTGTTCGACATCGTCAGTGAGCACGTCACGCCCGAGCAGGTGGCGCGCACGGTCAACGTCTCGTCCGACCTCGGACGGCACACCGCCTGGCTCCAGGAGTACGCCGAACTCGGCTTCGACGCGGTGATGCTGCACCACGTGGGCCGTGAACAGGGCCCGTTCATCGACGCGTTCGCGGCCGAGGTGCTGCCGCGACTCGACGTGACCCGCCCGCTTCCCGCCACCGCCAAGGAGTACCGATGCGTCTGACCCGTACGTCCGACCTGTGGTGGAAGAACGCGGTGGTGTACTGCCTGGACGTCGAGACGTACCAGGACGGCAACGGCGACGGGATCGGTGACTTCGCGGGCCTCACGCAGCGCATCGACCACCTCGTGCGCCTCGGTGTGACATGCGTGTGGCTGATGCCCTTCTACCCGACGCGGGAGCGCGACGACGGCTACGACATCACGGACTTCTACGGTGTCGACCCCCGCCTGGGAACCCTCGGCGACTTCACCGAGTTCCTCCGCACCGCCCGCGACCGCGGCATCCGCGTGATCGCCGACCTCGTCGTCAACCACACCTCCGAGGAACACCCCTGGTTCAAGGACGCCCGCTCCAGCCGGGACTCCGCCCACCGCGACTGGTACGTCTGGCAGGACGAGCCGCCCGAGGACGGTCCCGAGGGTGTCGTCTTCCCCGACGCGGAGGACAGTCTGTGGGAGTACGACGAGGGGAGCGGCCAGTACTACCTGCACCGCTTCTACAAGCAGCAGCCCGACCTCAACGTCGCCAACCCCGCGGTGCGCGACGAGATAGCCCGGGTCATGGGGTTCTGGACGCAGCTCGGGCTGTCCGGTTTCCGGGTCGACGCCGTGCCCTTCCTGCTGGAGACGGACGGGCAGGACGACGCCGGTGACCTGCCCGACCCGCACGAGTACCTCGCCGACCTGCGCGCCTTCCTCGGCCGCCGCAACGGCGAGTCGGTGCTGCTCGGCGAGGTCAATCTGCCGTACGACGGCCTCGCCCGCTTCTTCGGCGACCCCGCCTCCGACCGCGGCGACGAGCTCACCATGTGCTTCGACTTCGTCGGGATGCAGCAGATGTACCTGTCGATGGCACGCGAGGACGCGGGGCCGCTGGCCGCCGCGCTGCGGGAGCGCCCCGCCGCCCCGCGGGACGCGCACTGGGCCACGTTCGTGCGCAACCACGACGAGCTCACCCTTGACAAGCTGAGCGACGACGAACGCGCGGAGGTGTTCGCGTCGTTCGGCCCCGACAAGGACATGCAGCTGTACGACCGAGGGCTGCGCCGCCGGCTGCCGCCCATGGTCGACGGCGACCGGCGCCGCATAGAACTGGCCTACAGCCTGCTGTTCACCCTGCCGGGCACCCCCGTGCTCTTCTACGGTGAGGAAGTCGGCATGGGCGAGAACCTGGCCGTCGAGGGACGCCAGGCCGTGCGGACACCCATGCAGTGGACGCCGGAGGCCGGCGCCGGGTTCTCCACCGCCGACTCGGAGGCCTTTCCCAACCCGTTGGCGGACGGCGCGTTCGGACCGCAGAAGGTCAACGTGTACGAGCAGAGCCGCGATCCCGGCTCGCTGCTGAGCCGCATGCGGCTGCTCATCGAGCGATACCGTGAGGCTCCCGAACTGGCCTGGGGCGACTACCGCCTCGTGGAGACCGGTGAGCGTGCCGTCCTGGCACACGTCGGCTGCACCACCGACGGGAGGGTCCTGGCCGTGCACAACTTCGCGGGCCGCCCGGTCACCGTACGGCTGAAGCTGCCCGAGGCCGGTGCCGGAGCGAGGCTGACGGATCTTCTCGACGAGGGGCACACCGGTCTCACGGTGGCCGACGACGGCCTGCTCCGCGTGGAACTGCCCGCCTACGGCTACCGGTGGCTGCGCCTCGGCACCCCGGCGGACGACCCGGAAAGGGTCGCCTCCGGCTGACACCGCGAGTCGGCGCAGTTACCCGGGGACGCGCGCGGTCGCCGCCACGCGCGTCCCTGATCGCCGGCACGGTGTGCGCGCGGCCTCGATGGCCACGGCTTGCCCTCAAGGGCCGTCGAGGGCCCTCAACTCCAGCGGACGAACATGGCGGATGGCACGTACGGCGTCGTAGGGTGCCGCGGCAGGACCGCGCGTCACGGTTTCGGTCACTTCGCTGACCCTGAAGATTCCATGGCCCGCTGGAAGGCGGCCATGCACGGCAGACAGTGCCGATCGGTCGAGTGCTGGTCGAATCCGTCGGACCGCTGCACACCGCACAGCGTGACGGTCTTGTCCGCGGCCAGCACATGCCAGACCAGTGTCTCGCTCGCTGCCGCGGATCCGATCCACATCTCGTACATATGTACGCTCCTCACGACCGTGTCACTCAGGTCCGTCCTGAGCCAGAGTCATCTCGACACCGCCGACGAAGCCTGCCGACAGGTTGTAGAGGAAGGCGCCCAGCGTCGTCAGCGCCGTGACCAGCACCACCTCCACCATCGTGACGCCGGTGGTGAGGGCGAGCACCCAGCCCAGCGACGGCCACAGGTCCGGATCGACCGTGCTCAGCAGCATCCACAGCACCGCCACCGTCAGGATCACGCACAAGCCCAGCGCGAGCGAGGCGAGCAAGCTCACCGTCATCACCGACCAGGGGTCGGTTCTGGTTATCCGCAACCGTGCTCGGCGAGCCTCTGCCGTACGGCGTCTCTCCGGGACCGCCCGGTGTACGCCGCCGACACCGGCACCGGCACCGGCACGGCCACCGGCACGGACACCGTTCGGCCGTCCCGTGACGTGGGGCCGAGACCGTTCGGCATACGGCCCTTGCCCCTCGTCCCGCAGGCCGGGTGAGCGATGAGGTGCCGCGATGCCGATGGCCGGCGGGTGCGCCGACGTCTCGGGACGAGGCGTACTCGTGCCGGCCTGCGTGGCTTCGGCGGTCGCTCCCGCGGCGCGTGGATGCCCGGTTCGTGTCTGTTGCTGTCCGCTGCCCTTCTTGGTGGCAGGCCGCCCCGGTCCGGGGGATCGTCTCGCGCCCTTGCCGTTCCTCTTGGTCGTTCGTTTGGCTGGGCTCACGGCACCGTCCTTACGCCGTCTCAGGCCGCCCTCTGCGCGTTCACCGCACATGTGCACCGCACTGTGCACGGAGGTGTGGCAGAGGGTCCGGGGGCTCTGCGGCCGGTCGTGCGCGCGTGGCGTACGACCGGCGGGCAGGCAGCCGGGCGGGCGGCCGTCAGTGGGGGTGGTCGTCAGTGGGGGTGGTCGTCGGTGGGTGTGGTCTTGCGGGCCGGCCCGGACGACCGCCCAGCGGGTCGCGTGGGTGCGCCCGGATCGCCGATCGTCGCGATACGCGGGGTTTCGAGTGTTCCGCGGCACTGGTCGCCCGGACCCCGCCCCGCAGAAACGGCCTCCGGCGTGTCCCGTACCTGCTCCAGCGGCACGTTCTCGTCCTCGAACCGGCTGTCCAGCACCTCGTCGAGGTCAACACTGACGGGCATCTCGCGCCTCCGGAATTCGGGATGCATACCGGCATCACGGGCCGGCCCGGTCACGCATCCCATGCTTCGCCAGCGGGCCGCTGCCCGCACCCTCGGTACACCCGACCGAGCACGGGCACCGACAGACAGCACGGCACGCGCCGCTCCTGTCCGCCCGGCCGGCCCACCGCTTCGGCCACTCCCCGTCCCGGCTCGGCGGCCGGAGCCGTGTCAGCCTTCGAGACGTTCCGTGTAGGCCTCGGTCGGAGGGTACGGAGCGGGACTCGTCATGCCCGCCGACCAGAATCCCGCGGTACCGGGAACGGGTGTCACGTCATTGAGGTACGGCGCGGGCGCCGCACCGGCCGGGCCTCGCACGACGGTCCAGGCGCTGCCGTCCCGGCGCAGGTACGTGCTGCGGCTCTGGTCCTGGTGGTCCCAGCCCGATATCCATGCGGCGCGGCCCTGTGCGTCGCCCGCGATCGCGGTCAACGACCCGACGGTGAAGCCTGGTTGGATCCGCGTCCAGGCCGTGCCGTCCCAGTGGGCCAGGGCGGGGTTGCCCGGGCGTCCCGGCGGTCCGCCGGCGCCGGCCTCGGTGCCCACCGCCCATATGTCGTCCGGGCCGTCCGGGTGCAGATCGCTGATGCCCAGACGGAGTCCCGCGATCGGGGGCAGGACCGTCCACGCTCCGTTCCAGCGGGCCACGAGCCCCGACCATCCGCCGCCCGTCGCCTGGTCGCCGCTCACCCAGACCTCACCCGACGCTCCCAGCACGACGTGGTACAGGTTCGCGCTCGCGACAGGCAGCGGGTCCAGCCATCGCCATCGCCGCCCGGCCCCGCGCAGCAGGCGGACGGCGCCGCCTCGGCTGCCGCAGATCCACACCCGCCGGTCGGGGCCGACCGCCACCGAGTCCAGCCGGACGTCCGGCTCGCCCCGGCCCGGGAACGCGGCCTCGCGCCAGGTGGTTCCGTCCCAGCGCAGCAGTGGGCTCGCGTTCCCGTCGGGCAGCCCCACGCTCCACGCCGCGCTGGAGCTGATACCGGCGACGTCGCTCAGCCGGCCGGCGTAGTCCAGATGCGACAGGTCGGTCTTCGACCAGGTGCTGCCGTTCCAGACCATGGCCAGCGCCTGTCCCTGCGACGGCCCTGCGAGGTCCTCCTCGCCGACCGCCCAGGCCAGTTGGGGCCCGGCCGCGGCGATGCTGCGTAACTGCGCCGGCGGGATGCTGCCCGGCGCCGGTACGGGCTGCCAGCCTTGCGTACGGGCCGCCCGTGCCGTCTGCCCGTCTTGTGTACGGGGCGCCCGTGGGGTCCGCCCGTCTTGCGTACCGGGCGTCGGCGCGTCGGCGGCCCGTCCCGGGCCCGGACCGAGTGCGAGCCCGGAAAGTGCCCCGATCGTCCCCGCCACACATCGCCTTCGTCTCACTGTCGGCTCCCTCCACGCGGGTAGGAGGGACCACGGTGAACCGGCGAAGCGCGCAGGTCTAGACACGAATGTGACAAACCCGGCTGTCTGACGGGAGGGCATGCCGTACCACGTCCAGCGGGGTGAGGGGCGGGCGGCCGGCGAGGGACGTGGGGCGACGTCGTACGGCTCAGCTCGTGTCCGCAGCCTTCCATGCCACGTAGACGGTGTTGGTCGAGGTTCCTCCTTGCAGGGGGTTGTCGAAGTCGACGACGTGGGCCTCCGATCCGGCGAAGACCTCGGCGAGGACGGAGGTGAACTGGTCGTCCGGCGGATCGTTCGACCAGAGGGCGAAGACGCCGTCGGGGTGGAGACGGCCGGCGAGGGCGCGCATCCCGGCGGGCCGGTAGAGCGCCGCGTGACGCGGGTGCAGCACATGGCGCGGGGAATGGTCCACGTCCAGGAGGATGGCGTGGAAACGGCGATCCGGCTCCGAGGGGTCCAGGCCGCCGTCGCCGATCATCGCGAAGAAGTCGCCCTGGACCAGGCGGCAACGGGAATCCGAGGCGAGGGAGGCGCCCAGCGGTACCAGTCCGCGCCGGTGCCATTCGATGACCTCACCGAGCGCGTCGACGACGACCAGGGAACGGACACGTGGATCGTCCAGGGCCGCCTGGGCGGTGTAACCCAGGCCGAGTCCGCCCACGGCGACATCGAGTTCGGCATGCGGCAGCTTGGCCAGCCCGATGCGGGTGAGGGCGATCTCGCCCGCGGTGAAGAGGCTGGACATCAGGAACTCGTCCCCGAGCTTCACCTCGTACACGTCGTCGCCCGACGCAGGGTCCCGTCGGCGCCGCAGACTGATGTCGCCCATCGGGGTGGGTCGCCAGTCGATCTCCTCGAAACGCGCGCTCATCCGTTCACCTTCCTGATGCCGACGACATGGGTGCCTGGCCGCCGCTCCGCGAAGTCCCCGCGAAGCTGACCCTGCCGTGGGCCAGGACAGTGAAGAGGAACGGGAGAAGGGGAGGGGGGAGGGGGCTGAGAGACGGGCCGGGCGGTCAGGTGTCCATGATGACACCGGATGAGGAGGGGGAAGTGCGGCCGGACGCCTACCGCGCATGAAGGCCGATCCTCCCGAACCGCACCCGTCCTCGTTGTCGTACCCCACCCCTGAGCTCCCCGCCATGACACCCCAGAACCCCTTTCCGCCGGCACATCCGGCGTCCACCCGGCCGCGGGCAGTCCGGTGACATCGCGCACCTTAGTCATGCTGAGGTCCAGCTCACGCAGGCGGCAGGTCGCCGGAGCAGGCGGCGGTGGGCGCGAACCGGGCGGCGAGACCGAGGGCGGCACCGTCGTCGTGGACGGTGCCCCGCGGCACCGGGCCGATGACCATGGCGCGAGCGGGACTTCACGTCACTCGACGTCACCTGGTGGGCGGCTGCCGGTCTCGTGGACGACCGTCTCGTGGACCTCGGGACGGCCGGCCGGCCGTGACGCGTCCGGCGCGTCCGGCGCGTCCGGCGCGTCCGGCGCGTCCGGCGCGTCCGGCGCGTCCGGAAGAACCCGTCCCAGGCGCGCGAGCGGGGACAAGGCCATCACCGCCGGAGACAGCAGCATGCCTGCGGCCGTCACCAGAAGGCTGGCGCGCAACCCCCATGCCTCCGCGAGAAATCCGCCGAGCAGCGAGCCGAACGGTGTCAGCCCCATGCCGACGAACGTGATCGTCGCGGCCGCGCGGCCTTGCATCCCGTCCGGAGTGACGGCCTGCCGGACAGCCATGACCGTGACATTCACCAACTGGCCGCCCGTACCGAACACGAAGCTGATCGCAAGCAGCGCGGGAACGGTCACCGCGGAGGAGCCATGCACCGCAGGCGCGAACAGGAACACGCCGTCGCCGAGTGCCGCCGCCGACACCAGCACCGCGCCGTACCCGAATCGGTCCGGCAGGCGGGCGGCCAGTACCGAGCCGAGGATCGCGCCCGGCCCCGTCGCCGCGAGCGCCAGCCCGACGGCGGTGCCCGAGAGGTGCAGTTCCCGGGGCAGGAAGAGCAGATAGACGGTCATCATGGCCGCGAAGGAGAACTGGAAGGCGGCGGAGGCGAGGCACACGGTGCGCAGCAAGGTGTCGCCGAAGACGAACCTGAGGCCCTCACGGATCCGTCGCCCTACCCGGGAGAGACGTTCCGGGTGTTCCGGGTGTTCCGGGAGCGATTCGGTCCGACGGATCCGGCGGACCGACAGGAACGACAGCGTGAAGAACAGCGCGCTGGAGGCCGCGGCGATCGGTGCCGACAGCAGAGACACCAGGGCGCCGCCGAGGGCGGGACCGCCGATCTGGGCTGCGGACCGGCTGCCCTCGAGCGCGCTGTTGCCCCGCACCAACTGCTCGGGTCGCACCAGCCGTACGAGAGAAACCTGGTAAGCCACGTCGAAGAACACGGACAGGACTCCGGCGGCGAAGGCGACCGCGAACAGCGCCGGCAGGCCGAGCCAACCGAGGAGGCCGACCACGGCGGCGGCGCCCAGCGCCAGAGCCCGGCCGGCGTCCGTCAGCACCATCACCGTACGGGTCCGCCACCTGTCAACCCACGCGCCGACGAAGAGCGACAGCAACAGGAGCGGCGCCTGCCCCACCGCGCGGAGAACGCCCAGCTGGCCGGCACCGGCGTCGAGCGTCAGGACTGCGACGAGCGGCAGGACCACCAGACCCGTGTGTTCGCCGAACTGGGAAGCCGTCTGCCCCACCCAGAGTCTGCGGAAGTCACCGTCCCGCCACAGGCCGGGCGGACCAGTCGGGCCGGAAGGGGATACATCGGAGGAAGCCGAGGAAGCGGAGGAAGCGGAGGAAGCGGAGGAAGCGGACGGCACGGGAACCCTTCGAGTCGCCGAGAACGAGGCCCGCCACCCAGCGCGCGAAAGGCGCACCCAGGGTGCGGGCGGGAGGCTCGCTGTGCCGCACACATCAAGGGCAGCACACGATGACAGGCCGATCACGGCCTACGACGTCAACGCGTGCTCGGAAGACCGGCCATGTCTCAGCTCCTCGTGGGTCACTCGCTGCACTCGAACACTAGCCACCGGCGGTCCGGTGCGAAAGGCAATTGAGTTCGGGGGCAGACGGCCCTTCTCCATGCCCCGGTTGTCTCTGTGTTGACCGTGCTGACCTTCGAGTTGGTCGAGGCTCGATGATGGCGAGGTGCCCGATCCCGAGAATTCTGAGCTGATGCCCATCGGGACCTTCGCCCGACGCAGTGGCCTGACCGCCAGCGCGCTGCGGTCACCAAGTCCGGGCTTGGCGACGTACCGAGTCTGCCGCTCGCGGTGCCGAAGGGCCCGGTGCCGGCGGACGCGGTCGAGCAGATCCTGACTGCGACCGCGATGGCGACCGCGTGTGAGCCGGGGATGCCGGTGCTGGCCGGTCCGCGCATCGAGGCGAGTCCTGAGGCGGTCACTCTGACTGCGACCGACCGTCACCGGCTCTCCACCCGATTCACCAGCCGTGTAACGGTCGCGAAGGAGCAGCTCCCGCGAGCTCTGGAGGAACACCCCGGCGAACGCGTCGCGCTGCACGTCACCGACCACGGGACGGACGTCAGGTCAGCGGATGGCGAACAGTCCCGTATCCCGCTCCCGGCCACCGCGACCGGGCAGCCCGCCTGAGGCAGAACGACTGGACGGGCACCTGGCGCGATTGACGCCCATGGTCTTGGCAGCCGGTCGGGGCCCCACTAGCGCTCCGCCTCGTGCGCGAACTGCAGAGAGATGTGACGAAGGACGTCCGCGGCGCTGACGTCGGTGCGTCCTTCGTCATGGACTTCGGCCAATTGCACGAAGACGAACGAGAAGCAGTTGGCGATGCTCGCGATGGCTGGCCCCAACTCCTCGGAGATGACGTCCGCCACTGCGCGGCCGCCGGCATCCGCGGGAAGCTGGATATGGGGGAGTGTCTCGGCGAGAAGCGCGGAGATGGCTCCGGTGAGCGAGGCCTGGCCGTCGGGGTTCTCACGGACCTGCCGCCGCATCTCAAGTGCCTCGGTGAGGATGCCGACGACGTTCTGCATGATCTCTCGCTGCTCCATGAGCGCAGCCTAGACGTGTCGGTGCCCCACCGGAGCGTTGTCCACCGGGCGGGGCATCCGAGCGGCAGTCACCCGGCTCGCTGCGCACCCGGGAAGACACAGACCCCAGCAGCAGCCCCAACTATGTGGGCGGCGCACCGCTGCTCCCGTGCACCACCACTCATGACCTTCGCGTACCGCCCGAACGACTCCGGCCGGCCGTGACCGAGGATCAGCGGCCGGACGAGCCCGGCAGGTGCGGGCGGCCCGGGCGTGCACGGAGTGGATCCTCGGGGTGCCAGCGGCACGCGGAAGCGCGGGAGTTGGGCGAGCGCCGCTTCCTGCGTCGGCCAGTCGAACCCGTCCGCCCAGTAGGCGACGACTCGCGGAGACAGGGAAGGCCGGTCCCGAGCGACCAGCCGGCGCACTCCGGTCTGTCCGGCCAGCGCGTCGCGAGCAGTCGTGCGCGGAGGTTTTCGAGCACCGCGGGGGCGGTCTGCCGGGTGAACGACTCAAGGCGGGGCGGCGCGCCCAGCATGGGACGCATGCCAACGCGGCGGAGGACACGTCCGGACCGGGATTTCGTGCGCCTGACAGGCGTGGCGTTCGGGATGCGTAGGCGGGCGGCCCGGCAGGCGCGGGTGGCCGAGGCTTTCGTCCGCCCGTAGAGCGCCAGCCGTTGGAGTCAGCGAGTCGGCGAGTCGGCGAGTCGGTGGGCGGTGCGGCTACCAAGACGACAAGACGACAAGACGACAGAACGGCAAGGCGACAGCCCGGCGGCGGTCCGATTGACGGATTGAGGTCTGTGGGGGGTGGGCAGTGAGCCAGACAGTGTGTGGCATGAGCATGCCGCACTTTCCCCCACAGGAGGACGACCATGTACTCGCGCACGTTCGTCCGTAACTCCGCCGCTGCCCTCACGGCGGCTCTCACCCTGGCCGGCGGTCAGGCCTACGCGGCTGCGCCGAACTCCGGCGACCAGCTGCTCGCAGCCCGCGTCGTCACCTATGACGCGGGCGCGTCGGCGGAGTTCAAGGCCGCTGTCGACCGGGGCGCAGCGATCTGGAACGAGAGCGTTGACGCCGTCGAACTGCGCCCGGTGGCCGCCGGGCAGCGCGCCAACATCCGGATACTGGCCGACAACGGCTGGCCCAGGGCGCTGACCACCTCGCTCGGCAACGGAACGGTCTACATCGGACGGCAGGCCGTGAACCAGGGCTACAACACCGTCCGCATCTCGGCACACGAACTCGGTCACATCCTCGGCCTGCCGGACCGCAAGCCCGGACCCTGCACCAGCTTGATGTCCGGGTCCAGCGCCGGCGTCTCGTGCACGAACCCCTACCCGAACGCGGCCGAGAAGTCCGAGGTCGAGGGCAACTTCGGCGGCGAACTCGTCGGCTCGGTGCCCGCTGTCCGCGACGTGACGATCGTGGACTGATCGACAGCACTCCGGAAAGCGTCGGGTCCCCGAGCGACTGCTCGGGGACCCGACGACGCCCTGCCTGGCTCAGGCAGGGGTGATGTTCTCCGCCTGCGGGCCCTTCTGGCCCTGGGTGATGTCGAAGGTGACCGCCTGGCCTTCCTGCAGCTCGCGGAAGCCGGAGGCGTTGATGTTGGAGTAGTGCGCGAAGACGTCCGGTCCACCGCCGTCCTGGGCGATGAAGCCGAAGCCCTTTTCGGCGTTGAACCACTTCACGGTTCCGCTGGCCATGCTGGTGCCTCTCGGTCGATGTCAGGAACCGCACCGCGCGGTCCTGGAGGTGATCGTCCTGGTCCGGCACTTGCACAGCAAAGCGCCCGCGCCTAAGCGCGGGCAGGTACTGCGAACCACGACAGCTGGCAGCGACGTTACACGGCGAAAGGGGCCCCCACCAGAGAACAGCACTCATGATCCATGTCGGTGTGGGACCGGTCGGACTCCAAGGGCGTGAGGATCCGGACGACTTGGGACATGGTGCCCTCGATGTCGGGTTCCTGGGCGTGGTGCACGGGTTGATCCGAGCCGTCAGCGCTTACACGATCGGCCAGACGGCCAGACGGCCAGACGGCCAGACGGCCAGACGGCCAGACGGCCAGACGGCCAGACGGCCAGACGGCCAGACGGCCAGACGGCCAGACCTGAAGAACGGTGCGAACGTCAGGACCAGGAAGCGGGCGCTCGCCACGCTTGCCCAGACATGGTGAGCGAACGACCGGTTCCGTCGCCCGACGGTGGTGAGTGGCCGGAGTGGCCAGGCTTTGAGCAGGCGTGGCGTCGGCGGCTCAGGCCTCGCCGTCGTGTACGTCGGCTTCGCTCGCCCGCAGTGCGGGGCCGTGAGGTCTGCGGCAGGCCGTCATGGACAGACGGTGGGCCGACGGGAGAGCGGCTGCTGCTGGGGGCGGCGGTCCGCTCGTCACTGGGGGCGGCGTCCGCTGACGTCGCCGCCGGGGTCGTCGGGCAGGGCGATGCGGGCGGTGATGCGTTTGCCGACCGGCTCGCGCTGGACCTCGAAGCCCTGGGCGACGGCCATGACGATCTCCAGACCGTGCTGTCCGACCCTGCCCGCGTCAGCGGCCCGGGCCACCGGCAGGACGGGATCGCTGTCCCACACGACGACTTCCACGACGGCGCCGGAGATGCGCAGCTCCATCAGCACCGGCCCGGGCGCGTACTTGCGCGCGTTGGTGACCAGCTCGCTGACCACCAGCTGGGTCAGGTCCATCGCGCGTGCGGACACCGGCAGGCCGTGCTCGGCCTGGACGCGGGTGAGGAAGTCCACCGCACGATGACGCGCTTCAGCGATGACAGCCCCGTCACCGTCCAGGGCGACGGTGTCCTGTATCGGATCGGCGCCAGGCGCCACGCTGTCGTCGCCCTCGGGGACTGAATCCACCTGGTCCACCTTCGCTCCCCCGTTCACGTGCCTGCGCCTACCCCGCACTATGCCTCACATGCCTCTCGATCTCGGGTTAAAGTACCGAACGCACGTTCGTCGTACCATCAGGGCAGGCTGTCGGCGCATATCGTGCCGAGGGCCGGTCCCCATCAGCGAGCGCAGTCGAGGAAACGGTGACAGACACCCACGGAGCAGCCCGGTCCGGCCAGCTGTCGATCGGCCACACAGTCGTCGACGACGTCCGGGTGGTCACCCTGCGCGGCGAGATCGATCACGGCATCCGCGGCCAGCTCAGCCAGGCCCTGCTTCCGGACGGGGACGCAGCCTCACGGACGGTGATCGATCTCAGCGGCGTGACGTTCATGGACTCCAGCGGCATCAACGTCCTCATTGCCGTCCACCAGGCCGTGAGCGAGGCCCAGGGGTGGCTGCGCATCGCCGGTGCCCAGGAATCCGTGCTGCGGGTCCTTGAACTCGTCGGCCTGGACGAGGTCATCCCCTGTCATCCCACCGTCGAGCAGGCCCTGACCGCCTGACCGCCTGAACCTCTTCGTGGCTCCTGTGTCAGCGCCCCAGCGTTCCGCCTGACGCGACGGGCACAGGTGCCCCCAGTGCGGATCAGAGGCGTGCGGGTGCCTTCGGGTGCGGGCCCGCTCGGTCACTCGTAGTCCCGGTGATCGCGGGTTTCCGCGGTGCCGGTGCAGCCGGCCGGGCCGGAGCCGGTGATGACGACGTCGCGCACGCCGCCGGTGGTCGGACCGGTCGCGCTGCTCACGCCTCGTGCCGGGCGTCGATCTCGGCGATCAGGGCCTCGATACGGGTCCTGATCTCGTCGCGGATGGGGCGGACGGCCTCAACGCCCTTGCCCGCCGGGTCCTCCAGCGCCCAGTCGAGGTACTTCTTGCCGGGGAAGACCGGGCAGGCGTCGCCGCAGCCCATCGTGATGACGTAGTCCGACGCCTGGACGGCCTCCGTGGTGAGCACCTTCGGCTTCTGGCCGGCGATGTCGACGCCGAGTTCGGCCATGGCCTCGACGGCCGAGGGGTTGACCTGGCCGGCCGGGACCGAGCCGGCGGAGCGGACCTCGATCCGGTCGCCCGCGAGGTGAGAGAGAAAGCCGGCGGCCATCTGCGAGCGGCCCGCGTTGTGCACGCAGACGAAGAGCACGGAGGCGAGCGGGGCGGTGGACATGGGTTCTTCCTTCACGAAGGGGACAGCGGTGGTTCAGGCGGGCGGGGAGGTCGGCAGTTCGGTCATGTGGGCGTCGATCGCGTCGCGGATGCCGGCCTCGGCGGGAACCTGCTCAGGCGGCGGCGGACTGGGAGCGGCCCGGGTGGCGCTCGTGGACGAACAGCACGCGCGGCAGGACACCCCCGGGAGAGTCCTGGACGTGGGCGAGGGCGTCGAGCCGCTCCCCGGTGAAGCGTTCGGCCAGGACGACCAGGTGCGTGCGGTCCCGCGCGGTGGCCGTCAGACGGCCGTACGAGTCGGGGAGTGGTGGTTGGACGGCCTCGGGAGTGAAGCGGCCGGCGTGCCGGGCGGCGAGACGGGCGGCTCCGGCGGCCAGGTGCCGGTCGGGCAGGCGCCGGTCGGGCAGGACCGGTGGGGCAGGTGGGGGAGAGGTGGACACGGGACTCCTTCGACGCGCCCGACGAGTCATCCCGCGCTGGTGTCAGCGCGCGGTGATGTGACAGTATCAGCGCATGCTGACTTCAGTCGACGCTGATGTGATCCGGGTACTGGGCGATCCGCTCCGCCTGAAGATCGTGACCCTGCTGGCGCGCGAGACGCTCTGCACGACACACCTGGTTGAGGAGACCGGAGCCAAGCAGACCAATCTGTCCAACCACATGAAGGTGCTGCGGGAGGCGGGGCTGGTGGACACCGAGCCGTGCGGCCGCTTCATCTACTACAGGCTGCGCCCCGGGGTTCTGGCCGGCCTGTCCGAGCAGTTCGCCGCACTCGCCGCCTCCGCCCGTACCGCCGCCGAGAACAAGAGGGCCTGCCCGTGACCTCCACCCAGCCCGCCACCGCCGGCGGTCCCTCACCCGCCGACGGTCCCTCACCCGCCGGCGGTCCGTCACCGGCCGCCGGGGGTGACTCGATCGTCAAGAAGCTCTCCACCCTCGACCGCTACCTCGCGGTGTGGATCCTGCTGGCCATGGCGGTCGGTCTCGGTCTGGGGCGGATCGTTCCGGGGATGAACGACGCGCTGGCGAAGATCGAGATCGGCGGCATCTCCCTGCCGATCGCGCTCGGCCTGCTGGTGATGATGTATCCGGTGCTGGCGAAGGTCCGCTACGACAAGCTGGATGCCGTCACCGGCGACAGGAAGTTGATGGTCTCCTCGCTGGTCATCAACTGGGTCGTCGGCCCGGCGGTCATGTTCGCGCTGGCGTGGATCTTCCTTCCGGACCTGCCCGAGTACCGCACCGGGCTGATCATCGTCGGTCTCGCCCGCTGTATCGCGATGGTCATCATCTGGAACGACCTCGCGTGCGGCGACCGTGAGGCGGCCGCCGTCCTGGTCGCGCTGAACTCGGTGTTCCAGGTGATCGCGTTCGGCGTGCTGGGCTGGCTGTACCTGGACCTGCTGCCGGGCTGGCTGGGGCTGGGGGACGGCGAGCAGCTCGACATCTCCATGTGGGAGATCGCACTGAACGTCGTCATCTTCCTCGGCGTCCCGCTGCTGGCCGGATTCCTCACCCGCCGCGTCGGTGAGCGGACGATGGGCCGCGAAGCCTACGAATCCGCTTTCCTCCCGAAGATCGGGCCGTGGGCGCTGTACGGGCTGCTCTTCACGATCGTCATCCTCTTCGCCCTCCAGGGAAGGACGATCACCTCGCAGCCGCTGGACGTCGTACGGATCGCGCTGCCCCTGCTGGTGTACTTCGCGATCATGTTCTTCGGCACCTTCCTCCTCGGCAAGAGCCTCGGCCTCGCCTACGACCGCACCGCGACCCTTGCCTTCACCGCGGCGGGCAACAACTTCGAGCTGGCCATCGCGGTCGCCATCGCCACCTTCGGCGTCACCTCGGGGCAGGCGCTCTCCGGTGTGGTCGGGCCGCTCATCGAGGTGCCGGTCCTGATCGGTTTGGTCTACGTCGCCCTGGCCTGGCGCAAGCAGTTCGGTGCCGGAGCCCTGACGACAGCCCCGTGACGCACCCGGTGAACGGGGTGGTGGGCCGGCGGCGGGCAGGCGGGACCCGTTCTCTTCCTCGCCCTGGGCGAGGCGGTGCCGCGGCTCGGCCTGGTCAAGGAGGCGTACTTCCCGCCCACCAGCC